>JAAURV010000251.1 GCA_012032065.1 Hyphomicrobiales bacterium | reverse complement strand
GCGCGCATTCTGGAACGCGCAGGCGCCGGGGTCCGCCGCTCATGGCTGACCACGGAAGGCGGCTCCTTCGCGCTCGACGGCGACGGCACCCTCATCGTCACCGAAACCAGCATTCTCAATCCCAACCGCAATCCGGGCGTCAACAAAGCGCTGGCGGAATCTGAATTGAAAGCCATGCTTGGAGTCGGGAAGGTCGTATGGCTCCCCGGTGATCCCATGGACAAGGAAACCGACGGTCATATCGACGGCATGTGCGCCTATGTGCGGCCCGGCGTTGTGCTGTTCGAAACCAACTCGGATCCAACCGACCCGCATGCGCGCATCTTGCGGGAGAATCTTGCTTGTCTCGAAAGTCAGACGGATGCAAAGGGCCGCGCGTTCCAGGTGCTTCCGCTCGAAGAGGCGATCGAGGCCGAAAGAACCAGCGCCGTCTTTTGCCGCTCCTACATCAACTTCTATGTCGCCAACGGCGGCGTCGTGGTGCCGGGATACGGCATCGCCAGCGATCAAACGGCGCTGGCGGCGATTCAGGCCGCTTATCCGGACCGCAAGGCGGTGATGGTGCAAGTGAACAGCATCGCGGCAGGCGGCGGCGCCATTCACTGCATCACGCAAGAGCAGCCCGCGATATGATCAGTAAACGGACGTTTCTCGGCGGTGTTGGCAGCCTCCTCGCAAGTCCGGCGCGCGCGGCGTCTTCGGCGAAGGCGGCTGGTTTCCGCATGCCGCTCGAATCCGAGCCTCATGAACGCACTTTCATGCAATGGCCCGCTATCGCGTCCATTTACGGCAGCCAAGCCGATCTCGACGCCGTGCGCGAGAAGATCGCGCTGATCGCCAGCACCATCGCGCGCTTCGAACCCGTCGTCCTCCTGGCGCGGCCGGAACAGGCGGATGACGCCAGGGCGTGGGTAAAGAACGGCGTCGAGGTCTGGCCGCTTGAAGTGCAGGACTTGTGGTGCCGCGACAGCGGACCAACCTTTGTTGTCAATGAAGCAGCGAGCTCGCGGCCAGTGAACTGGGCTTCAACGGTTGGGGCGAAAAGCAGCCGCATGATGACGACGCGCGGGTAGCACGCCGGGTGGCGGAAAGCTAGGGCTCGCCATGTTCGAGACCGGAATCAAGGGCGAAGGCGGAGGCGTCGAAGTGGATGGCGCTGGCACGGCACTTGCCCACGCTAGCTGCTGGGTCAATCCCAATCGCAATCCGGGAACGCAAGAGGAAGTGGAGAAACTGCTTCTCGATTCCCTCGGCGCGGAGAAATTGATCTGGGCGCCGGGCGTCATTGGCGCCGACATTACGGACTTCCACATCGACGCTTTGGCCCGCTACGTTAAGCCCGGCCAGGTGATGATCCAGTTGCCCGACAAGATCGTCGACGGCGATCCGTGGTCCGCGTCAGCCTATGAGACCTATGACATCCTCAAGCACGCCACCGATGCACAAGGAAACAAGCTTGAGATCGTCGTGGTGCCGGAACCCGTCAACATCCGCTCCCGCGCCAAGGACTTCGTCAACAGCTACGCCAACTACTATGTCTGCAACGGCGCGGTGATCTGCGCCGAATTCGGAGACGACAAGCCGGACGAAGAAGCAGCGCGCATCCTGAGCCAACTCTATCCTGGACGCAAGATCATCAGCCTCGACACGGACGCCATTGGCGAAGCGGGCGGCGGAATCCACTGTTCGACACAACAACAGCCTCGCGCGATAACTTGATTCAGACGCGTTCCGCCCGGAAACCCATGGCCGCGGCAATGCCGGCAAAGCCGGCAAGCGGCAGCCATGCCGCCATCCATGGCGGAACGAAACCAAGCTCGCCCATCGAAATCGATACGCCATCGATGACGAAATAGACGAAGCCGAGCGCGACACCTGCGGCGAACAGCAATCCAATGCCGCCGCCGCGCCTGAAGCGCGTCACCAGCGGGATGCAGATCGCGATCATCAGCAGAACGGTGAGGAACAGTGTCGCCCGCTTGTGCCACCAGGTTTCGTAAACCCACGCGGGCCTGATGCCGAAACCGGAGTTCTCGACGAAATAGGAGAGATCGGCCAGCGTCATTTCTTCGGGATCGCCAGAACGCGCGCCAGCGGATGCTGGCTTCATCGCGCCGCTGTAGACCATCGCGTCGAGCCGGTCGGGCGGAAGATTGTCGCGGTAGTAGACGATCACCTTCGAAAGTTTCCAGCGGTCGCCTTCCAGCACCGCGTCCCGCGCCACGATCTGTTCGCGCAGGATTCCATCGGCGTCGCGGCGGAATACGATCACGCCTTCGAGTACGGTCGAGTCTGAATTGGCGCTCTCGGCGCGCAGGATATCGGTGCCGGACCTCATCCATAAAGGATCGCGTTCGCCGACTTTCAGTTTCTTCTCGCCGTAGTCCGCGATGCCCCATTCGCGAAGCTGCGGGGCAGCGGCGGGCGCCGCCTGATCTGCCAGAAGGAAGTTGAGTCCTCCCGCCATCAGCGCCAATGGGAGCAGCATAACGATGATCCGCCATGGCGAGATGCCGGAAGCCCAGAACGCCGCGATCTCGTTGCGGTAACTGAGTTCGGTGAGCGAGAGAAGAATGGCCAGCAGCATGCTCATCGGCAGGAACGTCGCCATCGTACCGGGCAAACGCATCATGAAATAGCGGCCGAGGATCGACGCCGCGTTCTTGTCGAGCGCCAGGATTTCGTTGGCGTAGGCCACGACTTCCAGAGTCACCACGAACAGGGAAATGCCGACCAGGATCGCGAGGAAGCGCGCCACGATCATGCGGGTGAGCATCCGGCCGATAGCGGTCATGCCGGATCTCCGTTGGCCGTAATGAACTTTCGGAACAGGCGCTGGAAGAAATCTCCCAATCTCTCGGCAAGGTCCTGCAAGCGGTCCCGCTTCAGTCCGAAGCAGGCATTCCAGAACCGCCAGATGGCGAAAGCCGTGAGCAAAAGAAAAGGCAGCCAGATTGCCACGAACGAGCTGAGCGCCCCCGACTTCACCGCCACCGAACCTTGTTCGATCGCTTCATGGAAGGCCACGAGAATTGCCAGCGCTATGGCGAAACTGTACGCCCTGCGGCTCCGGCGCGAGCCGACAGCAAAAGGAACCGCGAGCAACGGCAGCACGAACAAGGTTGCGACATTCGCCAGCCTCTTGTTGAACTCGGAACGCATGGCGGCGGGTGAAGAACCCTGCGGCGGCGTGTCTAGGTTGGCGTAGAGCTCGGGCAATGTCAGCTCGCGCTCGTCCTCGCCGCGAGGACGGAAGACATCGCCCGCCACCTTGCCAAGCGGCGTGTCGAGAACCGATGACTGGGCAATCTCGAAACCTGGAGGCGGCGCGGCGGACGTGGGGTCGGGCAAGCCCTCGATCTTGAGCCGGTGCACATTTTCGAGCCTCAACACGGGCCTTTTTCCGCCGTCTTGTGGAATAAGAATGCCATCTGTCGCCGTCACCGTTTCGGCGCCGGCCTTGCCGCGATAATCGTAGACGAAAACACGCTGAAACGCCGAGCGCCCGCGTTCAAGTTCGTCGAGAATGAAGGTGCGGCTCCCTGCCTGCATGAACACGCCTTCTTCCGCGAGATAGAACACTTCGATGTTCTTGAGATCGAAAACCACGGAGCGATATGCATATCGAGCGTGCGGCTGCGCCCAGCCGAAAATCAAGACGGAAACCACGCTGAGCAGCAGCGATATCTGCATCACCGGCAGCGTCAGGCGATGAAGTCCGACGCCCGCCGACATTGCCGCATCGACTTCGCTGTCTTTCGACAGTCTGCTGAAGCCAAACAAAAGCCCGAGAAACAATGCCGCGGGGATGGCGGTGCCAAGATAGTGCGGCACAAGATATGCGAGAATCTCGATCACCACGCCGAACGAATTCTTCTTTCCAAGCGTCGCATCGAGGACCCGTACCAGGCGTTCGGCCAGCAGCATGAGGAGACCCACGGCCATCGCCGCCCCGAGAGGCTTCGCCACGGTGCGCATCACGTAACGGTCGAGCGTGTTGAACAACATCGCCTAGTCCGCCGCAAAAGCCTGACGCATTGCATCGAGCAGCAGCCCGCGCTCCGCGTCGCCGATTTGATTTTGGTGCTTGAGATCCGGAACACCGGGCCAGCCCGGATCGGCGAAACTCTTTCCCGCGAAATTCTGCGCTTCCGCATAACGCGGCAGCACATGAAAATGCACATGCGGATCGACCATCATCAGCATGAGATAGTTGATCTTTGCGTAAGGCCTGAAGCGCGAGAGCCCCTGCTCCACCGCGCGCGCGGCATCGGCCAGTTCCGCGAAGGCTTCGGCCGGAAGCGCGGAAAACTGAGCCGCATCCGATTTCGCCGCCAGCACAAGCGCGCCAAGCGTCGCCTGCGCCGGGCGCAACAGAATGGCCCAGTATTCCAGCTCCTTCACCAGCGAGCTGGGGTAACCGAATTTCACCATGGTGGCGTTCATCGCTGCCTTATAGCAATCAAGCCGTTTCCGGCAAAAGCTGGAATTCCTGAAAGGTTTCGAAGCCCCCCAGCTTTCCATTCCAGCCACGAACCCGGGATGAAAGCGTCCAGCGTCCCCCCTCGCGGGAGATCGTGTGAAGATACCATGCGGCGGGATCGCGCCCCGGCGTGCCGTAGGCGGAAGCGGCGGGAATGCCGATCACCGGAACCGGCCCCGAAGGCCCTTCCACGCGATTCAGCATGTGCCGGTGGTTATGGCCGTGCAGCACCAGTTCGGCGCCTTCCGCCACAAGCACCTCGGCAAGAGCCCGCGCATCGGCCAATGCTTTTCGTGGCGCGGCGAGGCCCGGCAGCGGCGGATGGTGGATCATCACGCAGCGGAAATAGCCCTTCTCGCGAAGCTCCTGCAGCAGATTGCCCGCGTTTCGATCTGTTGCGCGCCC
>JAAURV010000250.1 GCA_012032065.1 Hyphomicrobiales bacterium | reverse complement strand
GGGCCGCTTCCCGGATATTGACGAGCCTCTGAGGCGCCTGCCGTCCCAGCGATTTCGACAGGCTGGCGCGCGCCGTTTTCGCCTTCCGACACCACCGTTTTGATCTGCCACACATAGTCGGCGTAGATATGCGCCTTGCGCTGCTTGTCCAGCGTATGAAAGGTCTCGCCGCGCAGATCGTCGATCAGCTTCTCCAGCTTGTACTCCTGCTTATAGTAACTCACCACATCGCCGATGGTTTCGCTCGGCAAGAGATGAATGTCGTGCAGCAGCGTGGCGAACACGATCTCGGTTGAATCGCGCGGCACGAACGGTGTGTAACCTTCGCCCCGCCCTGGCTTGAGGATCAGCTCGGTCATGTGTCTCTCGTGTTCGTCGAGGTCGATCTCGCCGTAGCGCACGAGGTTGCTGTCGATCTCGGCGAGCAATGCCGTTTGGATATCGATGATCCGCTCCATGCGCCGATCGTCCTCAAGCCGCCGTTCGCTCGCATGGGTCGCGTACCAGCCGAGCGCCGTCACCGCGGCGGAAACGAAAACCGCAATGAGTGCGGTATCGAGCAATCCGTCCATCGTCAGCTCTTCCGCAGCCGCGGATCGAGCGCGTCGCGCAGTCCGTCGCCCATCAGATTGATCGCCAGCACCGTCACAAGAATGGCAAGTCCCGGAAACGCCATGACCCAGGGATGCGACAGCATGAGATCGCGCGTATCGGCAAGCATCGCACCCCATTCAGGCGTCGGCGGCTGCGCGCCCAGGCCGAGGAAACCCAGCCCCGCCGCTTCCAGGATCGCATCCGAAACGCCAAGCGCTGCCTGCACGATCAATGGCGCCAAACAGTTGGGCAGCACCGTGAATGCCATGAGCCGGAACGGCCCCGCACCCGCGACTCTCGCCGCCGTCACATATTCCTTGGAGAGTTCCGCCAGCGCCGAAGCCCGCACCAGCCGCACATAGCGCGGCAAATAGACCACCGTCACCGCAATGATGGTGTTGGTGAGACTCGGCCCGATGATCGCGATGATGAGAATGGCGAGCACCAGCGACGGGATCGCCATGATGAGGTCCATGATCCGGATGATGATGACATCGATGATGCCGCCGAACCACGCCGCCGCGAGCCCCAGCGACACGCCGACGATCATCGACACCATCATCACCGCAAGCCCGATGAACAGCGAAATGCGCGCGCCATACATCAGCCGCGACAGCATGTCCCGGCTACGGCATCGGTTCCGAGCAGGAAGCGCGGATCGGCCCCGTCCTGCCAGAACGGCGGCAGCTTGGTGGCGCCCTTGACTTGCTCGAGCGGGTTATGCGGCGCAATCAGCGGCGCAAGTAGGGCGATGACGATGACCGCCACAACGATAATGAGGCCAACCACCGCGCCGCGATTCTCCGAGAACGCCCGCCAGAACGAGCGGAACCGCCCTGGAGGCGCTGCCGCGGTTGTGGCGATTGTTGCGTCACTTGCCATGCCTGATCCTCGGATTGATGAGGCCGTAAAGCAGATCGACGATCAGATTGACCAGGATCACCACCGCCGAAATCAGCATGATGCCGCCTTGAAGTGCCGGATAGTCGCGCCGCCCGATCGACTCGATCAGCCACTTGCCGACACCCGGCCAGGAGAAGATCGTTTCGGTCAAGACCGCGCCTGCGAGCAGCGTTCCAATTTGCAGGCCAATCGATGTGATCACCGGGATCAGCGCATTGCGCAAGGCGTGAAGCCCGACCACGCGCTTGGCCGAAAGTCCCTTGGCGCGCGCCGTGCGCACATAGTCTTCTTCCAGAACCTCCAGCATCGCCGAGCGCGTCATGCGCGCGATCACCGCCAGCGGAACCGTGCCGAGAACGATGGAGGGAAGGATAAGATGATGCACCGCATCGCCGAAGGCGCCCTTCTGGCCCGAGAGCAATGAGTCGATGAGCGCGAAACCGGTGACGGGCTGGTAGTAGTATTTGATGAGATCGACGCGGCCCGAAACCGGCGTCAGGCCCAGCGTGTTCGACATGATGAGAATGAGGATCAGGCCCCACCAGAAGATCGGCATGGAATAGCCGGTGAGCGCCAGGCCCATCAGCGTCTGATCGTAAAGCTTGCCGCGCCGCACGGCCGCGATCACACCGGCCGGCACACCGATCGCAACGGCAAACGCCATGGCGCAGATCGTGAGCTCAAGTGTGGCCGGAAACAGCGTCAGGAACTCGTGCAGGATCGGTGTTTTGGAGATGATCGAGGTGCCGAAGTCGCCATGCAGAATGCCCCAGGCATAATCCACGAACTGTTTCCAGATTGGTTGATCGAGCCCCATCTCTTTCAGAAGTTCGGCATGGCGCTCGGGGCTGATGCCGCGCTCGCCGCGCCGCGCCTCGATCGGATCGCCCGGCACGAGCCGGATCATCACGAATGTCACGAACATCAGCGCCAGAAAGGTCGGCAGCGTCAGCAACAGCCGATTGATCAGATGGCGCAGCATGATTTGAAATTCTTGAGGAAAAAGGCGGACCGGAAAACCGGCCCGCCCAGTGCTTGGTTATTCGGCGACGTCGACGTCTTGGAATTCATGCGCGCCGAACGGGCTGATCTTGTATCCCGTGACCGACTTGCGGGTCGGCTCGAACACCGTCGAATGCGCGATGTTGATCCACGCCACGCCGTCGTGATGGATCTTCTGCATCTCCTTGTAGATCGCCTCGCGGTCCGGCTGCTCGGAGAGCGAACGCGCCTTCAGCATCAGCTCGTTGAACTTGGCATCGCACCACTTGGAGATGTTTTGCCCCGCGGGCTTTCCGTCCTTGTCGCAGCCCGCGAGGAAGAAGAAGTTATCCGGATCGCCGTTATCGCCGGTCCAGCCGAGAAGCCCCAGCTGATGCTCGCCCGCCTGCAGGCGCTTGCGGTATTCGCCCCACTCGTAAGAAACCAGCGTGGCGTTGATGCCGGCCTTGGCGAGATCCGCCTGCATCATTTCCGCCATGCGCTTGGCATTGGGATTGTAGGGGCGCTGAACCGGCATCCACCACAGATCGGTTGCCAGACCTTCGGCGACACCCGCGGCCTTCAACATCTCCTTGGCTTTCTCCGGATTGTACTCGTAGTCCGCCGTGCCTTCGTCATAGGACCACATCGTCGGCGGGATCGGGTTCTTCGCCTTCTGGCCCGCACCCTGATAGACTTCCTTCAGGATCGCGTCGCGGTCGATCGCCATGGCCAGCGCCTGGCGCACTTCCGGCTTGTCGAAGGGCGGCTTCTGCGCGTTGATCGAGAGATAGCCAATGTTGAGGCCCGCCTGCGACATCAGGTTGATGTCCGGATCCTTGCTCATGGCGTCGAGATCGGCCGGGTTCGGCGCGATCATGACCTGGCACTCGTTCGCCTTGAGCTTCGCGTATCGCGCCGTCGGATCGGGCGTGATCGCGTAGATCAGGTCATCCACCTTGGGCTTTCCCGCCCAGCCATCGAAGGCCTTGAAGCGGATCACGGCATCTTTCTGGTAGTCCACGAACTGGAATGAACCGGTGCCGACCGGGATCTGGTCGAACTGTTCCGGCGTGCCCTTGTCCATCAGGAACTTGGCGTATTCAGCCGAATGGATCGTCGCGAAATCCATACCCAGATTGGCGATGATCGGCGCGTTCGGCTCCTTCAGCTTCATGACGACGGTTAGATCGTCAGCGCCCTTCTCGATCGAGGCGAGCGAGTCCGGCATGCCCATGTCGTTGAAGTAATCGTACGAGCCGCCCGACACCTTCGCATACGGATGATCAGCCTTCCACATGCGCTCGAACGACCAGATCACGTCCTCTGCGTTCAGATCGCGCGTCGGCGTGAAGCCATTGACGCCGGAATGGAACTTGACGCCCGGACGCAGCTTGAAGGTAATGGTCAAAGCGTCGGGCGAAACTTCAAAGGACTCGGCCAGCGCCGGTTTCGGCGTCGTGCCGCCCGGCTCGAACTGCACCAGCTTGTTATAGACAGGCCGCGCCGCGTCGAGCGATGTGCCTGTGGTGTTTATCGACGGGCTGAAGTTCTCCGGCGAGCCTTCGGAGCAATAGACCAGCGATTTTCCATAGGCGCTTCCCGCCGCCAGCATGGTGGTGACCAGCAAGGCGCCAAACAGTTTTACGGATTTCATGATTGTCGTTCTCCCTGAACTCAAGACGGTCGCCCCTTGGGGGCTTGAGCCATCTAAGCACGGTTTTTCCATTTGATCAAAATGCATTGCGAAGCCACAATGTCCCACATTGAAAAGAGGGCCACTGAATCATGTTGCCTGACCATGAGACAATTGTTGCATTTCGCCGAGATGGCGCATGCGTGCTGCGCGGGCCGTTCAAGGAGTGGGTCGAGGTCCTCCGCGCCGGCATAACCCGCAATATGGCCGAACCCAGCGCGGACGTGAAAATCTACCAGGGCCAGAATGGCGCGGGACGCTTCTTTGGCGACTATTGCAACTGGGACCGCATTCCGGAGTATCGCGACTTCATCTTCAACTCGAACGCCAAGGATGTCGGCCGCGCCCTGATGGGCTCGAACTCGGTGCGCCTGTTCCACGAACATGTGCTGGTAAAGGAAGCGGGCGCCGATGTGCCAACGCCGTGGCATCAGGATCAGCCCTATTACTGCGTCGACGGCACCGATACCGTGTCGCTCTGGATTCCGCTCGACAGCGTGCCCCGCGAACGCACCCTGGAATTCGTCGGCGGCTCGCACAAGTGGGGCACATACTTCCGCCCCGAACGCTTCAACAAGACGGCGCTCAATGAAAACGATGGCCTGGAGCCCGTCCCGGACATCAACGGCAATCGCGGCGCGTACAATATCCTCGGCTGGGCTCTGCAACCCGGCGATGCCGTCGCCTTCAACTACCTCACCCTTCACGGCGCTCCCGCCAACACCGTCGA
>JAAURV010000249.1 GCA_012032065.1 Hyphomicrobiales bacterium | reverse complement strand
GCCGACTTGCCTTCGAGGCCAATGGTGACGACCTGTTCGGCCTTGGCGTCATCAAGCTGGGCGACAACGATGTCGAGGAGGGTGGATTGCTTGGGCTTCGGCTGACGCTTCGCGGCAAGCTTCGGCTTCGCCGCGGATTTACGCGCAGCGGGTTTCTTCGTTGCGGATTTCAGGGGTCTTGTCCTCTCAGGTGGCAGATCTGCATCAGACTGCGGAAGCATTCCCATTGGGGTTGCGGTGAAGTTAGAATAATGCGGCAGCGGATCGCATTCAAGCCCGTTCATGTTACGCCTTTTTGACAGACTTGCGGCGCTTGCGGATGGCCGTCGAACTTTCCTTGCGCAGCGGCATGGCGAGAAATAGCCAGGCAGGCGGCTGAGAGCCCGCAAGCAGCGAGGGGTTTTCCGCGCGCAAGCGGCTTCGAGAAAAACGGATCGCCGCCGGGCTTGCCAGTGCGCGCAGCGCGTAACCGGGCCGGGCCAGGATGGCAAGCGGGACGGTGTGGGGAATTCGCAGCCAATCGTGCCAGCGGTGGAGATCGGCGAAGCTGTCAGCGCCGAGAATCCACAGGAAGTGCGCCTTCTGGAAAAGCGGCGTCATGGCGCGGAGCGTTGCGGCAGTGTTGCGCGAGCCAATCTGTCGCTCGAGATCGGTGACGGCGAAGCGGGGATGGTGCGCGATGCGGCGCGTATAGGCGAGGCGTTCGTTGTAAACGCCGGTTTCACTCGCGTCCTTCAACGGATTTTGTGGCGCGACGAGCCACCACACCCAATCGAGTTCGAAGCGCTTCAAGGCATAGAGCGCCACCGCCCGATGGCCCTGATGCGCGGGATTGAACGAGCCTCCGAACAAGCCGATACGCTGGCCCTCGCCGAAGAGCGGCGGCCGCATCATGGCCGCGTCTGCCCCGAACCGCGCACTTGATATTTGAACGTCGTGAGTTGCTCGACGCCCACGGGACCGCGCGCGTGCAGCTTGCCCGTAGCAATGCCGATCTCCGCGCCGAAACCAAATTCACCGCCATCGGCGAACTGCGTCGATGCGTTGTGCAGCACGATGGCGCTATCGACTTCCTTCAGAAAGCGCTCCGCAACCGCCTGGTCCTCGGTGACGATGGCATCGGTGTGCTGCGAGCCGTATCTGGCAATGTGGCTCATCGCTTCGCCAACGCCATCCACGACCTTCACGGAGATGATGGCGTCCAAGTACTCGGTCGACCAGTCTTCCTCCGTAGCGGGCTTCACGCGCGCGTCGGCAGCCTGGGCCGCGGCATCGCCCCTGATTTCGCATCCTGCCGAAATCAGCTCATTTATCAATGGCTTGAGATTCGATTCAGATCCGGAACGATCGACCAGAACCGATTCGGCCGCGCCACAGACTCCGGTGCGGCGCATCTTGGCATTGAGCACGATCCGGCGCGCCATTGCCGGGTCGGCGGCCTTGTCCACATAGACGTGGCAGATGCCTTCGAGGTGGCTGAAGACCGGCACGCGGGCTTCCTGCTGCACGCGCTTCACCAGCGACTTGCCGCCGCGCGGCACGATCAGATCGATGCAATTGTTCAGCCCACTGAGCATTTCGCCGACGTAGGAGCGATCGCTTCCGGGAACGAGTTGGATGGCGTACTCAGGCAGACCTGCTTCCCGCAATCCTTCGACAAGACAAGATGCGATGGCGAGCGAACTGCGATGACTGTCCGACCCTCCGCGCAGGATCGCGGCGTTGCCGGACTTGAGGCAGAGACCGCCGGCATCGGCTGTGACGTTGGGCCGGCTCTCATATATAATGCCGATCACACCGATGGGCACGCGCACGCGCGAGATCATCATGCCGTTGGGCCTGGCCCATTCGCTGGTCACGGTTCCGACGGGGTCGGGAAGCGATGCGATGTCCTCGAGTCCCTTGGCCATGGCTTCGATGCGGAGCTGCGTCAGAGTCAATCTATCGACGAACGACTCCTTGAGGCCCTTGGTTCCGGCATCGGCGAGATCCTGGGCGTTGGCATCGGCGATCGCATTCGCACTTCGGCGTACCGAGCTGGCCATCGCCATCAGCGCTGCGTTCTTGGTCTCCGTTGACGCAAGCGCCAGGATTCTTGCGGCACTTCGCGCGTTCCGGCCAATTTTTTCCATGACTTCGCTCATGTGCGCTCCATCATCACCAGATCGTCGCGATGTACAAGCTCATCCCGGCCACGGAATCCGAGGGTTTTTTCGATTTCCGCCGTATTGAGCCCGGCGATGGACCGGGCATCGGAAGCGTCATATGCAACCAGACCGCGTGCGACCTCTTGTCCCCCAAGGGTCACGATGCTCACCGTGTCGCCCCGCGAAAAGCTGCCCTGGATGGATTTCACGCCGCGGGCAGAAGACTCTTCCACGCGACAATGCATTGCTCGCACCCTCGTCGACGACGAGCCGGCCGACGGGCTGCAGCGTTCCCGCGATCCAGCGCTTGCGCGATTGCAGCGCCGAGGATGCGGCGAGGAACCAGGTGCAGCGCGCGCCGTCGAGAATGCGGCGCACCGGATGCATCTCGTGTCCGGATGCGATGACCATGCTGCAGCCGGCGGCGGTCGCGATCTTGCCGGCTTCGATCTTGGTGATCATTCCGCCCGAACCCAAGCCGGAAACGGGACGTCCCGCCATCGCTTCGATGCCGCCGGTAATGTCCTTCACCTCCGGAATGAACTCGGCGCCCGGCGATCCCGGCGGCGCGCTGTAGAGTCCGTCAATGTCGGAGAGCAGAACGAGGCAATCCGCCGACATCATGGAGGCGACACGGGCCGCGAGCCTGTCGTTGTCGCCATAACGGATTTCCGAGGTGGCGACGGTGTCGTTCTCGTTGATCACGGGAATGGCGCGCTGAGTGAGGAGGGTGTTGAGGGTCGCCCGGGCATTGAGATAGCGGCGGCGTTCTTCAGTGTCGCCGAGAGTCAGCAGAACCTGCGCGGAGACGATATTTCGTTTCCGGAACGAGTCAGTCCATGCTTGCGCCAGTGCGATTTGTCCCACTGCGGCAGCAGCCTGGTTTTCTTCAAGCTTGAGCTTGCCCGCCCTCAGTCCAAGGGTTCGGCGGCCAAGGGCGATGGCTCCGGATGAGACCACCAGAACCTCGGCTCCGCGTGCGCGGACTTCCGCCAAGTCCTCGACCAATGAGGCGAGCCAGCTCTCCTTCACCGCGCTTGCATTGGCATCGACCAGAAGGGCCGAACCGATCTTCACGACCAGGCGTCTTGCTTTCGAAAAGCGATCGCTCACGGACGCCACTCCTCCGCTTGAGCGATGCCTTCGACTTCGCCCAGATCATTCCTCCGTGTACGGTCAATCACCGTGAGCAGCTTGCGCATGGCGAGACCGACGTTCTCGCTCGTTGCGGCGGAGAGAACCAGGGGAGTCTTCTTCAGCCGCCTCTTGAATTCTGCGATCTTCTCCTCACGATCGTCCGTGGGCAGAAGATCGGCCTTGCTGAATGCGATCACTTCCGGCTTGGCGGCCAGTCCGCCGCCATAAGCTTTCAGCTCGTTGCGGATGGTGCGATAGCTGGCGGCGGGATCTTCGGATGTAATGTCGATCAGGTGCAGCAACACGGCGCAACGTTCGACATGACCGAGGAAGCGGGTGCCGAGTCCATGGCCTTCGTGCGCGCCTTCGATCAATCCCGGAATGTCGGCAAGCACGAATGACGCGCCTGCGGTTCTAACAACCCCAAGTTGCGGATTGAGAGTCGTGAACGGATAATCCGCGATCTTTGGCTTGGCGGCGGAGACGGCAGCGAGCAGGGTGGACTTGCCGGCGTTTGGCAAGCCGACAAGGCCCGCGTCCGCGATCAGCTTGAGCCGCAGCCAGATCCAGCGTTCCACTCCGGGCAAGCCGGGGTTGGCATGGCGGGGCGCGCGATTTGTCGCCGACTTGAAATACGCATTGCCGAATCCGCCATTGCCGCCTCCCGCGAGGCACACCCTGTTTCCCATCTTGGGCAGGTCGGCGATCAGCGTTTCATTGTCCTCTTCAAATATCTGGGTGCCGGCCGGCACCTTCAGCACAATATCCTTGGCATTCGCGCCCGCCCTGAGCCTGCCCATGCCGTGGCCGCCGGTCGCCGCCTTGAAATGCTGCTGGTAGCGATAGTCTATAAGCGTGTTGAGGCCATCGACCGCCTCGACCCAGATGCTTCCGCCCTTGCCGCCGTCACCGCCGTCGGGGCCACCCATTTCAATGAATTTCTCGCGCCGGAACGACACGGCACCCGCGCCGCCGTCACCGGAGCGGATAAAGACTTTTGCCTGGTCGAGAAATTTCATGGGGCCTTCTCTATATAAGCGATTGCGGCCCGGCTAGGCCCGGCCAAAATTGACTCTAGGGCAGAAGCGTCCACATTATCGTCACATTTGCCGAGTCAAACGCGACTCTCACCCAGACAACGGCGGTTGGCTGAGCAGTATTCCCGAGTCTTCGGGAATGCATGAGGGGCATTGTTCGCGAAAGGGACAGACAAAATGAAACTTCGACTCCTTGGCATGATGTGCATTGCCTGGATGGCAGCGGCTTTGCTGGCCATTCCCGCTGAAGCCAAATGCACGAACTTCAAGAAACAATATAACGCGTGCAGCACAACATCCGAAAAGAAGATAGTTAACAAGAAGAAGAAGACGCTGAATTATGCGTCTGTGAAGAAGTCGAAGAAGGTCGCCAAAGTAAAAAAGAACCGCACCTACGCGCAGGCGAAGTCCAAGAAGAAATTCTACGCGTCTGCCAAAAAGAAGGGCAAAGTTTACGCGAGCAAGAAAAAGCGCCTGAACCGTCAGATCGCACGCAGCGGCAAGGGCGGCAATCCGCGGGTGGTCGCACTGATCAAGCGCATGGCGCCGCAATATGGCGTGCCGACCTGGTTTGCACTTGGCCGAATTGCCAAAGACGG
>JAAURV010000013.1 GCA_012032065.1 Hyphomicrobiales bacterium | reverse complement strand
ACCGGCGGTCATTCGACCGCCGGTAAGTTGCTCTAGCAATTTGAATCTGGCGCATAACTGAACGCTCAAGTGATTCCACTTGAGCGCGTTATGCGCTAAAGTCCGCCGCGCTTAGCCAAAATGCTTCGCCTTCGCTTTCGTCGGTGTCGAGCCAAAGGAAATCGAGATCAGGGCGCTCGGTTTCGAGAATGGCGCGCGCTGTGCCCACCTCGCACAACAAGCCGCCCGATGGCGTGAGGAATGCCGGTGCCTCTTCGAGGATGCGGCGGACAATATCCATTCCGTCTTCGCCGCCGACATGGGCAAGGCGCGGTTCCTGCGCGTATTCGGGTGGGAAGGCGGCAGCCTCTCCCTCCGCGACATAGGGCGGATTGGCCAGGATCAGATCGTAGCTGCCGCCGGGAAGGGGATCGAAGAGATCGCCTTCGTGCAAGGTGAGGCGATGTTCGAGCCCGTAGTCGGCGATGTTAGCGCGCGCCACTTCCAATGCATCGGGCGAAATGTCGGTGGCATCGATGGTTGCTTCCGGAAATCGCAGCGCCGCGAGGATTGCAAGGCAGCCCGAGCCGGTGCAGAGATCGAGGATACGGCGGACGCGGGTTTCGTCGGGAATGAGGCTTGTGTCCGATCCGATAAGTGCCTCGCCGAACAGCAATTCCGCCAGATAGGAACGCGGAACGATGACGCGTTCATGACGCGGAAAGGGTGGCCTTGAAGATAGGTCTTGCCGAGAAGATAGGCTGCGGGTTTCCGCGTTTTGACGCGCTCCGAGATCAGGCTTTCGAGACGCTTCCTCTCGTCGCCGGTCAATCGCGCGTCGAGCCATGGATTGATGTCGTCGACCGGCAGATGGAGGGACTCTAGAATGATGAATGCCGCTTCATCCAGGGCATTCGAAGCGCCGTGGCCGTGAGAGAGGCCGGCGGCGCGGAAGGAACTCACCGCATATCGGAGGTAATCGCGGATGGTTTGAAGCGAGTCGCTCATGTGGCGCGGACCAGTTGCCCCTTCGTGATGGCGAGGCCAATCAACAGCACAAGATAGAATCCCGCAAGCGTGACCGGCATGGCGTTGATGCCGAATGCGTCGATCAAGACTCCCGCGATTGGAGGGCCAGCGAGCCCGCCGATGCCCCACATCATTGCGAAAGCGGCGGAACCGGATACCAGGTCCGCACCCTTGAACCTGTCGCCCATGATGGCGAGCGCCACGACGTAAACGCCGAACGCCGATGTCGAGAGCAACACCACCGCTGGCCAGATCAGCCACGTATTGATGAGCCAAATGAGCGAGAGCGCGAGAACAACGGTGAGCGCCGCCGAGACGACGACAACGCCCATGCGCGACCAGTGATCGGCGAGCATGCCCATGGGATAGAAGAACAGCACATTGCCAATGATGCCGACGCCGAGGATCGTGCTCGCCACGTCGAGTTCCAGCCCCGAGCGCATGCCGAAGATCGAGAAGAACGAGATGAAGACGTTGTCGAAGAGCGTTACCGCCGCAACGGCCGCGAGAAGGAGGGGGGCCTTGGCGATGAACTTGAAAAATCCGCCGCCTTCTTCCTGCTTGAACGCGTCCGCGCTTACGTTGACGAAGGCCAGCGGCATCGCAGCCATGGTGACGAAAACAGCGCCGATGACCCAAGGCAGCCAGCCGTGAATTCCTGTCCACGGCACGATCAGCGGTCCCACTGAAAAGGTGACGGCGAGGACGGTCGTGTAGAGCGACATGATGCGGCCACGGTTGTGATCGTCGGTCGAGGTCAGCACCAAGGCCTCGCTGACCGTAAAGAGCGCGCCCGCCGCAACGCCGAAAATGAAGCGCAACGGGAACCATAGCCAGATCGACGGCATCAGCTTGAAGGCGAGCAGCGAGAGGATCAGAACGGCCAGCACTGTATAGGTCACGGGCTTGGCGCCGTACTTCGCCACGATTCGCGGCAGAAGAGGACCTGCGAGCAGAATGCCGATTGGCCCCATCGCCGCGTTGGCGCCCATGAGGGAGGCGGAGATGCCTTGTTCTTCCATGAGAAGCGGCAGAAGTTGCAGCGTCAGGCCAAAGGCCACGTCGCAGCACGCAACCGTCGCCACGGCGGCAACGAGATTGCTGTACCGGCTGGATCGTGTGGCGGAGGCGACTGTCATCCGCACCTGATAGAGGGGATGGCATGCCCGCTCAAGCCGAGGGTCTCATTGTTTTTCGAATGGCTGCCGTCTATGGCATGAGCCCATGACAAAGCTCAGCGTCGCAGTCGTTCAAGTCACGCCTTTTCAGCAGAATTGCTCCATTGTTTTCGATGCGGAAAGCAAGAAGGGCGCGGTCGTCGATCCGGGCGGCGACCTCGACACGATCCGCGGCGCAATCGAGAAAACCGGCGTCAGCATCGAGAAGATATTGCTTACGCATGGCCACATCGATCACGCGGGCGGTGCCGCTGAACTTCGCGATTTGTTGGGAGTGAAAATCGAGGGGCCGCACAAGGCTGATGATTTCCTGCTGCAAGGTCTACCCGAATCCGGCGCTCGCTACGGCATGCTGACGGCGCGAGCGCTGACACCCGACCTCTGGCTCGAGGAGGGCAATACCGTTGAGGTCGGCGGCTTGCGCTTCGCGGTGATCGAAGCGCCGGGTCATTCGCCCGGATCCGTCGTGCTGTTCGAGGCGGAGAACAAGTTTGCGCTGATGGGAGATGTGCTGTTTCAAGGCTCGGTCGGACGCACCGATTTTGCCTATGGCAGCCAAGATACGCTGATCGCCTCGATCAAGAACAAGATCCTCCCACTGGGCGACGACGTGGTGTTTCTCCCCGGCCACGGCAACCCGAGCCAGGTCGGCCACGAGCGCAAGACCAACCCGTTTATCGCCTGACCATTTCGGCGCTATGGTCGCGGCACGATGCTTGCCGCACTTTGCAACGACGTCAGGATTTACGCCCATGCGGCGCAGAAGGGCGCGATTTACTTGTGCCCCGGCTGCAAGGCCGAACTGGTGTTGCGCAAGGGTGCGATCAAGATCCACCACTTCGCCCACAAGCCGCCGGTCGAATGCCAGTTCGGCGCGGGCGAAAGCCGGGAGCATCTCGAAGCGAAACTTGCAATCTACCAAGCCTTCGTCGGAAGATCGCTTCGCGCCGAGATGGAGTGGCCGCTGGAAGCCTGACCGGCGACCGGCGCGCGGATGTGTTCGTCTGGGACATGTCGGGCGCCAAGATTGCTTTCGAACTCCAGCACAGCGACGTCAGCCAGGAGCTTCTCGAGCGGCGGACATCGGCCTATCTCCATGCCGGGATCGCGGTGCTGTGGGTGCCGTTCCTCAAACCGCGCTACCGGGAATTTGCCCAGAAAGTGGCGGAAGGCGAGGAGGGGGATTGGGTGATTCCCGACTACAAGCCGCGGCCCTTCGAGTTCTGGCTCTCGGCTTTCGGGTTCGGAAACGTCTGGTACTGGGCGCAGCGTTCGAATCGGCTGATGCGAGGCAAGATCGAACCGGTCAAGGAGAAGGTCGAGAACCCGTTCTGGGGCGGCCCGACGGAGCATCGCGTGGGCAACAGGCTGAGGCTCTGGGGGCCTTACGATCCAGCGGCGCTCTCCATCCGCATCGGCCGGAGAAGTCCCTGGACCAATGGCCGCTACACCATTCCGGGAGGCCCGACCGCCGCATTGATGGCTCCAGGGTTGCGGTAAGCAAACCCTTGGACCGGTTGTGGGAATTGTCACTGCCCAGGTTTCTCATCCCGCCTAGCATTCCCTCCCAGGCCGCCCAAAGGGGTGGCCGGTTTGGAGCCATGACCCAACTAGAGATCATGCCGACACTACGAATTAACAGCGAGGCTGGCCCTCATCTGGGGCTTAACGCCTATGCCCGGCGGGTCGCGCAAAAAAGTTGCCGCCCCGACACTGCCCGCTATGGTAGCCTGCACCGGGGCGAGGGATTTGCGGAGCGAACACAGGTGCTTGCGCGGGCACAGGAGCGGCGGCTTTTGGCCATCATGGTGGCCGATGCCGTCAATTACAGCTCGTTGATGGGGTTCGACGAGGAAGGCACTCACCGCAAATACAAGTCCGACCTGGATGGCGTCATCCGGCCGCTCGTCGAGTTTCACCGCGGCAGAGTTGTGAAAAAGACCGGAGATGGCGTGCTGGCGATATTCCCGAGCGCTGTCGAAGCCGTGGACTGTGCTGGCCAGATGCAGGGTATCCCCGGCTTCGCGGCATCGCGGTCCAAGCCCGAACTCACCTACCGCATCGGCATCAATATCGGCGACGTGATCGTCGAAGACGACGATGTCTATGGCAACGACGTGAATGTGGCGGTGCGGCTCGAGTCGCTTGCGCCGCCGGGGGGCCTTGCCATCTCGGGCGTTGCCTACTGGAACGTCAAGGGCCGCACCGAGGCGGGTTTCGAGGAACTGGGGTTCCTCCGGCTCAAGAACATCTCCGAACCCATACAGGTGTATCAGACCCGAGGCCCCAACCGCCCCGGTTTGCCCCTGGCGGAGCGGCCCGAGCAGCCGGGCGTTCGGCCACTGTCCGGGCAGCGCACATGGTCCGAAGGCCGCGCGCATCAGCCCGAAGTCGTTGTGCTGCCCTTCGACAATTTGAGCAGCGAGCCGCAGCAGGATTTTCTTTGCGACGGCCTGGTCAACGATCTCACCACCGATCTTTCCCGCTTCTCGAATATCTTCGTGATCTCCGCCAGCACGGCCTTCTCCTACAAACGACAGCACCCGACCCACGAGCGCATCCGCCGCGAACTTTCGGTCGAATACATGGTGGAGGGAAGCGTGCAACGCGCCGCGAACCAGTTGCGGATCAATGTGCAGTTGATCGAGACCACGACCGGCCGGCATCTTTGGGCGGACCGGTTTCTGTCTTCCGTAGAGAATGTGTTCGAGTTGCAGGACACGGTCTGCCGCAAGATCGTAATGGCGTTGGTCAACAAGGTTTCCGACAGCGAGATGGCGCGGGCCACGCGCAAGGAAACCCACAATGTCAGCGCCTACGAAGCGTTCCTGCGCGGCGTTCAGGAAACCAACATCTTCTTTGAAGGCGCTCCTTCGCGTGACACGCTGCAATCGGCGCGCGACTGGTTCGAGCGTGCCATCAAGCTCGATCCCAATTATGGCAGACCGCATGGATGGCTGGGCTACGTATTGGTGCTCGACTGGAAGCATGGCTGGGCGGATGAAGGCGTGCTGGTCAAAGCGGAAGAGCTTGCCCGCACGTCCGTGGTGCTCGATCCTTCCGATCACGATACCCATTGGGCGCTGGCCAGCATTCATTCGAATACAGGCAATTTCGAGCGCGCCCTCATCGAATACGAGCGGGCCATCGAGATCAACGGCAACGACGCAAATCTTCACGCCGAAATGGCGGAGCTCTTGTCGGCCACGGGCAAGCACCGTGAAGCGATTGGGCAAATCCGCTTCGCCATGCGCGCCAATCCGCATTTTCCCGAGTGGTATCGCTGGTCGCTCGGGTGCTGCTACTACTTCATAGGGGAATACGGCGAGGCTGTAGCCGAGCTCGAACGCATCGCCGAGCCGTCCGACGAGGCGCTCTTGGTTTTGGCCGCCAGTCATGCGAGGCTGTCCTTGGGACAAGCTCAAGACCCGCACATGGAACGCGCGCGGTATTGCGTGGCGGCGCTCAAGAACCGGAGGCCGGACTGGTCGCTGGTGAAGCAGGAACAAGTGACGCGCTTGAAGCGCGACGAAGACATGAAAAGCCTGATCGAAGGCATCAGGCTTGCCGGACTTGTGGAGTAACACCATGCTGGCGCGCCCCAGGCCTTCGATTGAGCACAGGAGAACTCCATGAGAGGCACGACCGATTTCAAGGCGTTCGACACTTTCGTCGAAGCCACGCGGCTATTCCCGGCCACCGAACAAGCCAACTTGAAGGCAACCGAGGTTTTCAAAAGGCCTATGGGCTCCTTGAGGGATTGACCAAGAGCAATCCGGAGTTTCCCCGCGCGCTTGCCTGGTTCGGCTACGCGCTGTCCCTGACGGTGTCGGAAGGCTGGCCGATCGACGGGTTCGCCGATGAAAAACTCAATTTGCAGCAACGGCTCGACGTGGCGCGGGACCGCGTGCTCGCTGCCCGGAAAATGGATGAGACCGATTACGATCTTTGGTGGGCCGCCGCCAACGTGCATCTGATCCGCCGCGAGTTCGACCTGGCGGAAGCGGCCTTCAAGCAGGCGAACTATCTCAACCGCGACGAGGTCAACGCCAATCTTGAAGCCGAAACCGCCGATGCCCTTGTGCATCTCGGTAATCTCAACATGGCGGAAAAGAACATCCGCCGCGCGGCGCGGCAGCCCGACTGGTACCACTGGATCAAGGCGTGGACATATTTCGTCACCGCGGGCCGCAATCGCGCTGACGAGCTTACATTCCTCGATCTGTCGCTCGACGAAATCAAGATGACCTTTGGCCAGCCCGGCGACGAGAGCTACATTCTCGAAGTGCAGCTTCTGCTGGCCGCCGTACATGCGGCAAAGAAGGTTGTTTACGAGAATATGGAAGGCATTGGCGAGGAAGACCGCAAGCGCAAGATCGAACGGCAGTTCCGCGCCACACAGCGCGCGATCGCACGCTTTGCCGCCGACTTCCCTCACTGGAACGTGGAGCAGGCGATCCGCTTCGCGCCTTTCAGGAACCAGACGGACGAGGATTATTGGCGGCAGAACGTGGATGCCGCATTCAAGGCCCTAGCCTCGGGGCCGTAGCAGCCGGAGCTTGCCAAACACCGGAGCGATATCGCGGCTGAGTTCCTGTTTCCGCACCTTTTGCGTTTCGGTGCGGGGCAGGGAGGGGACGATGCGGATGTATTTGGGCCACATGAAGCGTGCGGTAGTGGCGCGGATGTGATCGGAAAGGGACTCCGGGAGAAGAAGGCGGCCCTTCTTCGGCTCTGCGTAGAGCAGGATTTCGTCTTCCGCCAATTCCGAAGACACCGCGATGGCGGCGGCCGTCTCGACATCTGGATGACCCTCGGCGATGGCTTCAAGCTCTTGCGCCGAGACGTTTTCGCCTTTCACCCGGATGGCATCCTTGAGGCGGCCGCGGAATGCGAGAAAGCCGTCTTCATCGAACGATCCCAAATCACCGGTGTGGAACCAGCCGTCGCGCATGGTTTTCGAAGTGGCTTCCGCATCGCCGAAATACCCCGAGAAGATTCCGCAGGGTTCCTTGCTGCGCACGAGGATTTCACTTCCTTCGGCGGAAATGGCAACTTCGTAACCGGGGACCGGTCTGCCGGCGCGACCCGGTTTCTTCAAGTCCGATGTGCTGAACGTACAGGCGATGCATTCGGTCATCGCGTAGGCTTCCAGAACCTCGATGCCGATGCGATTTTCGAACTCCGCGATCTGCCTGGCCGTCGCGCCGCCACCCACGCAATAGCGCAGTTTGTGGGGCTGCGAGGGCGCGCCGTGTTTAAGCAAGATGGGCAGGATTGCGCCGACGTAACACAGATAAGTTGACTGCGAACTCGCCGCAACATTCCAAAACCGCGAGGCGGAAAGTTTTTCTGTCCAGGCAAACGATCCGCCGGTGTGGAGCAGAATCGACATGATGTAGACGGCATCGATGTGAAACATCGGCGTGACGTAAAGCCAGCGATCGTCCTTGGCGATGGACAGCAAGTCGACATGGCGCTCGCCGGTGTAGACTTCATATGCGTGGGAAAGTTCCACTGCCTTGGAGCGCCCGCTGGTTCCGGAGGTGAAGAGAAGCCGCGATGGCGATGCCGGATCGATATCTGCGCTCGGCCGTTCGCTCCATGAGGCCTCGGATGAAAGCAGCGCGCCGCGCGTCCATTCCGAAACGAGCATTTCTCCGCCGCCTGCTTCTCGAATGGTCTCGAAGAGACCATCCGCTGCGATGATGGCATGTGGCCTTGCCAATTCGATCATGGCCCGCAGAACCGGACCCTTGTGTGCTGTGTTGATCGCCACCTCGGTCATGCCCGCCACCGAAATCGCATAGCGCAGCACCAGATATTCGAGACAGTTCGGCATCATGCAAGCGATGCGGCTTTGCGGAGCAAAGTGTTCCAGCAAGCCGTGGGCCGTGGCGGATACCCGGCGGAGAAACGTTTCATAACTCAATGGAGCGGGGGCTGCGCAATCGACGAGAAAAGGCCGGTCCTCGCCAAAGGCGCGAGACCTGTCGAGCAGATCGGGAACCGTGCGCCTCGAAAACTCTTGCAGCGGCAACGCCTCGCGGCCGCCGCGCAAAACCAGCGCCATCGTCAGTCCGCGGAGGGTTCTTCGGCGAGCATGCGGAGCCGCTTGACGTTGAGCAGCTTCAGCTTGCGGCCTTCTTTCGCCACGAGACCCGCCTGCTCGAGCGAACCCAATTCGCGCGTCACCGCCTCGCGATGCGTGCTGATGCGGTCGGCAATGTCCTTGTGCGTGGGCATTTTGTCGATCGTCACCTCGTTGCGATCCGGCGGCGGATCGCCGGCAATGCGCAGCAGCTCGGCTTGCACCCGGTTTCTCACCGAACGGGTGGAAAACTCATAAACCCGAGACGTCAAGGTGCGGATCTGTGATGTTAGATGTGCCAACACCGCGCGCATGAATGGCGGATGTTGCTCCATCGATTCCAGAAAGACCTGGCGCGGCATGGTGATGGCCGAGCATGCCGTCACGCATTCCACCGAAGCCGAGCGCTGCTGCTCGTCGATTGCGGACAACTCCCCGAAGATGGCCCCCGCCGTGACATCGCGGAACGAAACTTGGCGTCCGCTGGCGGAGAAAATGTTGACGCGCGCCTTGCCGGCATCGAGGAACAGGACGTCTCGCGAACTGTCCCTGTGCCCGATCAGGATTTCGCCTGGGCCATAGGACTTCCGAACGCAGCGCCGGCTGATTGCCAGACGGGCCTCGGGAGGAATCGCCGCGAAGAACGGAAACTTGCCGAACAGGTCTCCGGATGTCTCCCGGCCTTGGCCCTGATCTCCCCCCGCCATGATCTTATCCCTTCATTTCAACGAGCCTGGACTTGGCGGCGAAAAAAGCATCGCCGGTGTTCTTGAACTCGCCGCAGTCCCTTGGCGCGCCTGCGCCGAAGACTTCGCAGAATTGCCCGCTGGACGCGGACCATTGCCCTGTTCCCGCACCTTTCGTGTCATCCTCGAAGGTGAACGTACCATCGCCATTGTAAGTCACAAAGCCATTGCCATCCGAACGGGTGTACTGGAAGGTTTTGCCGGCGATGGCGGCGCGAATCTCGGCGTCCGAGAGCGCGCGCACCGGCTGCGCGTCGGGCGAGCCACGATCAACGCCGTTCACGAAACGCACGCCCTTGGCGTCGTTGTTACAGGCCGCGAGCAAAAATGCGGCCGTGAGCAGGGCGGGAAAAGCTCTCATAAGGTTAGGCTGGCCTCGGTTATCAAACCGGGCATGTGCCACAGGTTGCAGGTTGCATCAAGGCTTAGGCTGAAACGCCCGGCAGCACGACCACCCGCGAGCCTTTCGGCACTTTAAGGTAGAGATCGGCAATATCCTGGTTCAGCATCCGAATGCAGCCGGACGACAAGGCCTTGCCGATGCTCTTGGGATCGTTGGTGCCATGGATGCGGTAGAGCGTGTCCTCGCCGTTGGAGTAGAGATAGAGGGCGCGTGCACCCAGCGGGTTCTCGGGTCCGCCCGGCATGCCGTTCACCCATTCAGCGGCTTTCTCGTCACGCTCGACCATTTCAAGCGGCGGCAGCCAGCGCGGCCAGCGCCGCTTCAGGCCAATGATCGCGTCGCCATTCCATTCGAAGCCATCCCGGCCGACGCCCACGCCGTAACGCACGGCCTTTCCACCTTCGCGGATGTGGTAGAGAAAGCGGTTTTGTGGATCGACGATGATGGTTCCCGGCCATTCGCCGCCGTCATACGTCACAAGCTGACGGCGGAACCTGGCGGGAATTTTCCCCGCCGAGATTTCTTGAATCGGATAGTCGATCGGCGATTCGGTTGGCGGAAGCAGGCTCGGATCGCGTCCGTCCGCCAGAGGCCCATAGGATTCATAGGACGCGGGTTCTTGGGCCATTGCAAAAGCTGGCGCCATGGCCGCCGAAACTGCGGCACAGAGGATGGCGCGGCGCGACAGTAGTGCGGACATGCTTTTCCTCCTTTTCATAGAATCGTGCATATATGGTCCCGCCTATGGGCGAGAACGTGAAGCGGCTGTGGCCACAATGTGAAGGGGGTCTAAAAGTTCCGTGATCGGTCAGGCGAGGGTGAAGGTTGCCCCGCCGACTGAATAAGTTCCCCCGGAACCCGAAAACGGCTTACACGACTCGTTCAGGCCATTGGGAATGAAAGAGGCGGGTGCGTAACTCTCGCAGAGCTTGCCGTCTTCCGAACGCCAGTTACCTGTAGTTGTTCCCTTGCCGTCAACTTCGACGAGCGTGGTGCCATCATTCGCGTAGAGTGTGACGCCACTTACATTCTTGTCGGGGTTGGACCATCGCCAGCTCTTGCCGGCCAGGATGCCGCGAATCTGTTCGGCACTTGGTCCGACGGGGCGTTCAATTGTGGAGGAGCGGCCTGCTCACGCGAACTCATACAGCCAGCGAGCAAAAGTGCCACGCCCAACATGCAACAGCCCGTGGCGATGCCACGGCGCATTTTCCCCGGTCTCTTCATAAGCGCCTGTTTAGCACAGGCTCCGTCCCCTGCGGAAGCGCTCAATCGCCGGTGGGCAGTGGCAGGGTAGCGACTGTCATGGGAAGACCCGTCGCGGGATCGATCACCACACGCGTCGGCGCCATTGTGTCGGAACCGAACAAGGGCGGCGCGTCCTCGGCGAAAACGGCAGGAGTCATTGTGAGCAGCACGGCAATCGTCAGTACGCGGACCATCGAAGCCCCCTTCGAAGAATTGACATGAAGGTCATCGTCGCTCCTGGAGATTACTGAATCCTTAACGCCGCCCCACCGTTCATCCCCGGTTCAAGCACGCCGCGCCATTGATCCTTCCACAAACAGGAGAACCCAATGACCAAGACTTTCGTTGCCGCTGCCGCGCTGGCGGTTTCGGCTTTTCTGCCCGCCCTCACTGGAACGGCCCAGGCCGGCTGTCATCTGATCGACTGCGTCGAGCCGGTCTATGTGCCGAAGGCGAAGCTGAAGCCGCTCACTTGCGAAACGTTGTGGATTCTGCGGAACTCGATCTACAAGGACCACAAATATTGCTTCAAGACCTCGCGCGCCATCGGCTGGTTCGGCAATGCGGGCTGCCTTTATGACAATGTTGCGGACGTTCCGCTGCCCAAGGTGCAGCGCGGCAATATCTCGCGCATCAAGCAGGTGGAAGCCGCGAAGGGTTGCTAAGCCCTTTGCCTCATCGACATCAGGTGAGAGGCGAGTGCTAGAATACTGAGCGCTGCCATGCACCAGAACAGCGCTTGCGGCCAGTCATCCTGTAGCGATCCCACGAGCTGAGAGGCGAGTGCGCCGAAGGACATTTGGGTGAAACCTGACCAGCCCGCCGCCGCGCCGGTCAACCTCGGATCGACGCTAATCGCGCCAGCGGTGGCGTTGGGGATGGTCAGTCCATTGCCGAAAGCGGCGAAGATCATCGGCACGAAAAGGGTGGCGGGCGACAACAAGCCGCTGATAGCCGCGAGAAAACATAAAATGCCGCCCGAGAGAGTGGCGACAGCGCCATAGAGAACAAGCCTGTCGATGCCGATCGCTTGCGTAAACCGGCCAGACACGAAGTTTCCCGCCATGTAGCCCAAGGATACCGCGGCGAACCAGAGACCGTACTCCACGGGCGTTCGCTTTAAGACGTCGATCATCACATGTGGCGCGCCACCAAGAAATGAGAAGAAAACTCCGGAAGCAAAAGCCAGTGTGAACGCGTAGCCGCGAAAGCGCGGAATCTTGAAGAGTTGAGCCGCGCCACCGAGGAAGTTGAGCGTGGCCGTCCCGCCTGTGTGTGTTTCGGGGAGCAGAAACAAGGCCGCTGTCAGAGTCGATGCGCCCAGTATGGCCAGGAGCCAGAAGCTGGCTTGCCATCCGAAGAACTGGTCCAGCACACCGCCAACTATTGGAGCAATCATCGGCGCGACCACGAAGGCCATGGTGATATAGGCGATGACGCTCGCCGATTTCTCGCGATCGTAGACATCGCGCACCATGGCGCGGGCGAGAACAATTCCCGCGGAGCCTCCGACGGCCTGCAATAACCGCGCGGCGATCAGCGTTTCGATGTTCCATGCCACCGCCGCGAGGACGCTGGAGGCAACAAACAGGGTCATTCCGCCGAGCAGCGGAAGCCTGCGGCCAACTCTGTCCGACAAGGGACCGTAGAACAATTGGCAGAGTGCCGTGCCCGCGAGATACAGAGTGAGCGTGAGCTGCGCCGTCCCATAGGAAATGCCGAAGGAGCGCTGGAGACCGGGCAGCGATGGCATGAAGATGTTGAGCGCCAATGGCCCGATGGTGCTCACCGCCACGAGAATCCAGAACGATGGGGTTTGCCGCTGCGCCGTCATTGCCGGTCTTTAGCGGCAAGTGCCGCAAGGCGATAGCATTCGCATCGCTAGTCTGGCATGTGCACGGCGATGAACTACCGGCATGCCTATCACGCGGGAAACCATGGCGACGTGCTGAAGCACGTGGCGCTATCCCGCATCCTCCTGGCATTGGGGCAGAAAGAGAAACCGTTCTGTTTTGTCGATTCCCATGCGGGAAATGGCATCTACCGGCTGAATGGCGAGGAAGCGTCGAAGACGCGGGAGTGGGAAGAGGGCTTTGGAAAACTGACGGAGCCAATTTCGGATGCGGTGGAGGAGTTGCTGAAGCCATACCGGGAAGCGGTGGCTTCCGCGTGCGAACGCTTCGGAGCGCTGACCTATCCGGGCTCGCCGTGGATCGCGCATGCGCTCAGCAGGCAACAAGACCGGCTCGTCCTGAACGAATTGCATCCCGTGGATTTCGGCATGCTCGGCGAAACATTTCGCCACATCGGAAAAGCCATCGTGCGCAAGGAAGATGCGCGGCTGTTCCTCAAGCAGGCGCTTCCGCCGAAAGAACGGCGCGGCGTCGTACTGATCGATCCCGCTTACGAAGAGAAGGACGATGCCGAACGGGCGCTCGCCAGTCTTGCCGATGCTCACAAGCGTTTCGCCAGCGGTGTTTTGCTCCTCTGGTATCCTGTCAAGGGCGTGACATTCGCGGATCAATTCGTCGCCACGGCCAGGGCGCTTCAATTGCCCGAGATGCTGCACATCGAATTGCGGGTGCGGGAAGCGTTCGAAGGCGGAGGCTTGGCGGGATCAGGCATCATCGCCGTGAACCCGCCATGAGAATTCGATCAAGAAATGCAGGTGCTCGCAACCGCCCTCGCCGAAAGGTTGGGTCTCGGTTCGTGGGGGCGCGCAACCGTGAACTGGCTGACGCCCCCGCGCTAGCGCTCAGTTTGTTGCGGTGCGGATCGCTTCCTGCAGGTCCTGATACTCCTCGCAGGTTTCGCCGCAACGTTTTCCGATCTCGGCAAGCTGAACCATCGCCAGATCGATACGGCCCGCGGCTGCGTAGCCTTCGCCCAGATACTCGCGGGCGCGGACATAGTCCGGATTGATCGCAAGAGCCTGCTGATAATAGCCGATGCCCACGTCGAGGCGTCCCGACTTGCGGAAGCTGTAGCCGATGTAGTTGAGGACGCGCGGATCGTTCTGGTTCGACACGGCCTTCAGCACATCGATCGCCTCGTCGTAATTTCCGCTAGCCGCAAGGAAACGGCCATGCTGGTAAAGGTCTTCGTCGGGCATGACGCCAGCCTGACGCTTCCTGCAAATTTTCGTTGACTGGCCGTTTTTCTTAACGGTCACCGGAACGTAGCCCTTTTTGCATTTGATCGCGGGAGCGGCAGGTTCGGACGTGCCGCCGCCATCGCCTGCGGCGAGGGCGCCGGGCGCGGCGAATGCAAAAAGACAAGCGATTACAGCGTATGAGGCAAATCTGGTCATTGGGTTCTCCATCTCTTAACGGCATTACGCCGGACAGCCGCTGTTATTCCGTTCCACGCATCGCCGCCGTGATCGCCAACACATAGCATAACCTGAACGAAAGATTAACGGCCTGTTCAAGGCCGGATCATGGCGGATGAGTCATGTTGGGGCATCAGCCGGGCTTATCCGGCATGTCCATAGGAGGAAACCCCATGTTCAGTTTCGCCACATCCCGGAATCTCGTCATCGCCGCCGGTCTCGCTTCCGCCGCGTTTGCCTTCGGCGCTCCCGCAGAGGCGGCGCAGAGATCGATGTTCAACTGTCAAGGCACCAGGTTACAGACGTTCAGATGCTGCAAGGAATACCAGCCGAAGCCGCTGTGGTTCAGGCAGCAGGCGCTGAACTGCGAAGGCGTGATCAGGTGCGAGAAGAAGTACTGCTATGTTAGGCAGACTTGGAATCCCAATTACGAATCCAAACAGAAACACCGCTCTGGCGGCGAGAACGGCAAAGACGGCCGGGGTAATCAGAACGGCCCGAATGGAAAGACTGCTGGCGGCAACTCGCCGAATTGAGGTGCTTTAGCTAGCGGATACTAAGCGGCCAGTCCGATTGCCGCCACAGTCAGCGTCGCGGCTATCCATGTCACAGCGAGTGTGATGTGGATGGCCGCGCCGGCGTTCCATTTGCCCAAAAGTTGCACCTGATGCCGTCCTAACGAATCGCTTTTGCGCAATTTGCCGGAGCAATCGGGCCTGCAGATGGTGTGTCCATGGCGGAAATTCGTCCGGGAGCGGACGATTATGGCCGCCAATCGTATAACCAGGCGAGGCGCGAAAGGAAACGTTCTTGCGTCAGCGCGGCCATAGTCAGATTGCGCGCACGGCTTAGCAATCCGCCGGCGTGATAGATTTTGCCTTGGCGCCGGGAATGAAGCTGCACGCTCGCCGTACGCTCCCTTCTTATCGCCGCGACTCCCGCGAGCGGCGCCTTCGCCTCCACATGTTTCGAGAGGACGCAAGCATCTTCCAGAGCCATCGCCGCTCCTTGAGCAAGGAAGGGCAAGGTGGCGTGAGTTGCGTCGCCCAGCATCATTCCCCATGGGGCTGTCCAATCGCTCAAAGGATCGAGATCGAGACCCGGCCAGGACTGCCAATTCTCGGCGAGAGACAAAAATGCCGATAGATTATCCGGGAGGCCTTGGAAGGACGGCAAGATTCGCGCCGTCGAACCATGTGCCTGGCTCACATGCACGACACTGATGTAACGTCCGCCGCTCACCGCATAATGCACGGTATGGCCGCCGGGCCTTAGCCACAGGCATACGGCTTCGGGATCGATTGTATTGGGTGCAAGCGCAGTGGGGATCAGCGCGCGCCAGAGAATGAGACCGCTGTCCCTCGGTGCGCTATCGGGATGTATCGAAAGACGAAGTTTGGAATGAATGCCGTCACAGGCGATCACGGCCGTTCCCGAAGCGCGCTGGCATCCTTCAAAATCAAGGGACGCACCTTCGGTCTGTCCGCGCGCGGCCAATACGCGTTTGCGACTTTCAAGTGTCACGCGTGGTGACTGGCGCGCTGTTTCGATGAGTGCGCGCAGGAGGTCGGCCCGGTGCGCCACGCGATAGGGCGCGCCGAATCGCCGCTCGAATGACCCGCCGAGCGCGATGCGCTTGAGCGTGCGCCCAGAAATGCCGTCCCGGATATGGATGTCATTCGGCGCGCAGCAGAGCGGCGCCAGCGCGTCCCATGCGCCGAGATACTGAAGAGCGCGTACGGCGTTCGGACTCATCTGGAGACCGGCCCCAAGTTCTTCGAAAGTTTCGGCCTGTTCGAACACCCGCGCGCTCTGGCCCGCCTTGGCGATGCCAAGGGCCGAGGCAATTCCGCAGATGCCGCCGCCGGCGATGAGATAGTCTTTCACACCACCCAGATTGAGCCTTGCGGGGCGTTGTGCAAGGCCCTAGGACAGCGCCCGATCGACACAGGGACTACTCGACATGGGTTTCATATCGGACGCGCTGAACCGCATCCAGCCATCGGCGACCATTGCCATCTCAAACAAGGCGATGGCGCTGAAAGCCGAAGGCCGCGACGTGATCGGCCTCGCTGCCGGCGAGCCCGATTTCGACACGCCCGACAACATCAAGGAAGCCGCGATCAAGGCAATCCGAGATGGCAAGACCAAGTATACGCCGGTCGATGGCATCCCCGAGCTCAAGAAGGCCATCGCCGCCAAGTTCAAGCGCGAGAACGGTCTCGACTACAAGCTATCGCAGGTGTCGGTCGGCACCGGCGGCAAGCAGGTGCTGTTCAACGCGCTGATGGCGACAGTCAATCCCGGCGACGAGGTGATCGTGCCGGCACCATATTGGGTGAGCTATCCTGACATCGTGATGCTGGCGGGAGGAACGCCGGTGTTCGTGGATTGCGCCATGGATCGTGGCTTCAAGCTGCGCGCCGCCGATCTCGAGAGGGCGATTACCCCCAAAACAAAGTGGTTGATCCTCAATTCGCCGTCAAACCCGAGCGGTGCAGCCTACTCGCGGACCGAACTCAAGGCTCTGACCGACGTGCTCGTGAAGCACCCGCATGTTTGGGTGTTGACCGACGACATGTACGAGCACCTAGTCTACGACGATTTCGCGTTCACCACCCCGGCACAGGTTGAGCCATCGCTTTATGAGCGCACGCTCACCATGAACGGCGTGTCGAAGTCCTATTGCATGACGGGCTGGCGCATCGGCTATGGCGCGGGCCCGGAGGTTCTGATCAAGGCTATGTCGAAGCTGCAATCGCAATCGACGTCCAATCCGTCGTCGATCGCGCAATGGGCCGCTGTCGAAGCGCTCAACGGCCCGCAGGAGTTCATCGCCGCCAACAACAAGGTGTTCAGGGAGCGCCGCGATCTGGTGGTCTCGATGCTCAATCAGGCCAAGGGCCTGTCATGCCCGACGCCGGAAGGCGCGTTCTATGTCTATCCATCCTGCACAGGCGCCATTGGCCGCACAGCGCCGTCCGGAAACGTGATCCGCAACGACGAGGATTTCGTGACCGAACTTCTCGCATCCGAAGGCGTGGCGGCGGTCCACGGCGCGGCGTTCGGCATGTCTCCGTTCTTCCGAATCTCGTATGCGACGGGCACTGACATTCTGGAAGACGCCTGTCAGCGCATTCAACGTTTCTGTGGCAATCTCAAATAAGGAAAACTGAATCATGTTCGACAGTTCTGTCCCGGTATTCGTCCAGTTTCTCGCGGCACTTTCCGGCATCCTGAAGAAGGCCGAGGCGCATTGCGCGGCGCGCAAAATCGATCCCGCCGTGATGCTGTCGATGCGGCTTTATCCCGACATGTTCCCGCTCACACGGCAGGTGCAGATCGCGACCGATGCGGCGAAAGGGGCAGGCGCGCGGTTGTCGGGCGGCGAGGTGCCGAGCTTCCCCGACACCGAAAAGACGTTTGACGAACTACAGGAGCGGATCGTCAAGACCATTGCGTTTCTGAAATCGCTCGATGCAAAAGGCTTTGAAGGTGCCGCTGCACGCGACATCAGGTTCAAGGCAGGCGCACAGGAGCGCTCCTTCAAGGGCGACGAGTATCTGCGGGTCTGGGCGCTGCCGAATTTCTTCTTTCATGTGACCACGGCCTACGCCATCCTGCGCCACAACGGCGTCGAAATTGGAAAGCCGGACTATCTGGCGCGCTGATCAGGCGCCTCGCCGCGCATCGGCGAGAATGATGCCCGCTGCATTGTGGCCGGGCGCGCCGGTGACGCCGCCGCCGGGATGGGTGCCCGCACCGCAGGTGTAGAGTCCCTTGATTGGCGAGCGATGATCGGCGTAGCCGAGCATGGGCCTGGCCGAATAAAGCTGGTCGAGCGAGAGGGCGCCGTGGAAAATGTCGCCGCCCACAAGGCCAAATTTATCCTCAAGATCTTTCGGCGCGTGAATCTGCCGCGCGATGACACTTTTTTCGAAACCTGGCGCGTAGCTGTCGATAGTTTTGATGATCAGATCGGCGAAAGTGTCGCGATGCGCGTTGTCGAAATCGGGGCTCACATATTGGCAGAAGAGGCTTGCGACATGCGCGCCCTTTGGTGCGAGCGAGTCATCGAGCGTCGATGAGATCATCATCTCCACGATCGGCTTCTTGCTCCAGCCATGTTCGCGCGCGTCGTGATAGGCCTGCTCCATGTAGGAGAGGGTGGGCGCTATGTAGATGCCCGATGCGTGATGGTCTTGAAGCTCATGCCCCGGCAGACAGCTGAAGCTCGGCAATTCCGACAACGCCACGTTCATGCGGAATGAGCCCGAGCCGCATTTCCATCGTTTCATCCGGTGCAGGAAATCCGAAGGCAACGCCGCTTCGGGCACGAGCTTCTCGTAGAGCAGGCGCGGGTTGAGATTGGAGGCCACGCGCTTTGCCTTGATGGTTCGACCGTCTTCCAGACGCACGCCGACGGCGCGGTTCTTTTCCACGATCACTTCGGAAACGGGCGCGCTCACTTCGATCTCGACGCCCTTTGCGGTGCAGGCCTTGCGCATCGCTTCGGTTATTGCGCCCATGCCGCCGATGGCGTGGCCCCAGGCGCCCTTCTTGCCGTTCACTTCGCCGAAGCAGTGATGAAGCTGCACATAGGCCGTGCCCGGCGTTGACGGCGCGCAGAAGGCGCCGACGGTTGCGTCGAAACCGAAGATGCCTTTCACCGCATCGTTTTCGAACCAGTGGTCGAGATAGTCGGCGGCGGATTTGGTGAAGAGATCGAACAGCGCGCGGCGGCGCTGCATCGGCAGTTTGCGGAGGTCGCTTCCGACAGATGCCGCGCGCAGCATTTCGGGGATCGCCGTGAGCCAGCCGCCTTCGGTCACGTTTGGCGGAACTTTGAGAACGAGGCTTCTCAACACATCCGCGATGTCGTCGATCTCAGCCGAATAATCATCGTAGCGCGCGGCGTCTTTCGCCGAGAACTTCGCAATCTCTTCCTTGGTCCGGCCCGCGCCGATCAAGAGATAGCGGCCATCGGGCTGCGGAATGAAGTTGCTGGCGCGGCGCTCGACGATGCGAAGTCCGTGACCATGGAGATCCATGTCGCGGATCACCTTCGGATTGAGCAGGCTCACGGTGTAGGACGCGGTCGAGTTGCGGAAGCCCGGATGAAACTCCTCCGTGACCGCCGCGCCGCCCACGATATGCCGGCGCTCCAGCATCTTCACCTTGAGACCGGCGGAAGCGAGATAGAAGGCGCAGACGAGCCCATTGTGTCCCGCTCCGATGATCACCACGTCATATGTCATGCTGGAAAAACCTCGAACCTGAATTTGCAAAACGCGTCCGTTCGACGACATGCCGTGTTCTGAAATGTCAGCCCCGCAGGGCTTCACCTAGCCGATAGCGTAACCATATGCGATTGTTAGGCACCAGCCAAGATATGAACCAACTGCCGTCTTCGCGCATTTTAGTGTATGGAACCAAGCCGTAATCCCGTCACATTCGGCAGGATAGGTCTTGGACAATAAACAACGAGACAGGGAATCGAACATGAAAAAGACGATTGCAGCCGCGATGCTCGCGCTAGCGCTGATGGCAGGCGCAAGCGAGGCTGGAGATGCGGGCGTCAAGATCGGCGTTCTCTCCTGCGGCATCGGAAGCGGCATCGGATACATCATCGGATCGTCCAAGCCGATCGACTGCGTGTACCAGCCAATTGGCGGCGGGCGCGTCGAACACTATGAAGGCCGCATCCGCAAGTTCGGCGTGGACATCGGCGTGACGGGACAATCGGTCGTTGCGTGGGCGGTGTTTGCTCCGGGCCGGATGAAGCGCGGCGGACTTCGCGGTTACTATGCCGGCGCATCCGCGGAGGCGACGGCGATTGTCGGCCTCGGCGCCAATGTGCTCATCGGCGGGTTCCGCGACACGATCAATCTGCAACCGGTCAGTGTTCAGGCCCAGACCGGCATCAACGTCGCCGCTGGCGTCACCGGCCTCAGGCTGCGCTACAGCGGAAGCTGAGCCCTAAACCCCGAGGGTCTTGCCAACTTCCCCATTTGGAGCGAGCATGACCTTTGGGAACCGCTCCTAGCTTGAACTCCGCGCTCCAAGAAGGGCGGACCCTCGATGATGCAGCAGCAATCAGGGGAGGAACAGCCATGGACACATCCGGCGTGAGAAGGGCGGCGGGCCCGCGGTGCATCGCACTCGTGGGTCCGTATCTGAGCGGCAAGACCACACTTCTCGAGGCTCTGCTGTTCCGCACCGGAGCCATTCAAAGGCAGGGCAAGGTATCCGACAAATCCACGGTTGGCGACGCAGCACCCGAAGCGCGCGCCCACGGCATGAGCGTTGAACTCAATACCGCCACCGCCAGTTTCATGGGCGACAACTACACCTTCATCGATTGCCCCGGCTCGATCGAATTCGCACAGGAAGCGCGGGCGGCGCTTGCGGGATGCGATGCGGCGGTCGTCGTCTGCGAGGCGGATGACAAGAAGGTTCCGGCGCTGCAGTTGATCTTGAAGCAGCTTGACGAGTTGAATGTGCCGCGTTTCATCTTCATCAACAAGGTGGACAAGACCGAAGTTTCGCCGGCCGACGTTCTGGCCTATCTCCAGCCCGCCTCTTCGAAGCCGCTGATACTCCGGCAGATCCCAATGTGGAACAAGGGGACGATCTCGGGCTTCGTCGATCTGGCGCTCGAACGCGCCTTCATTTACCGCGAGCACAAGGAAAGCGAGGTTGTGGAAATTCCCGCCGACATGGCGGCGAGCGAGAAGAACGAACGTTTCGCCATGCTCGAGAAGCTCGCCGATCACGACGACGAATTGATGGAGCAGCTTCTCTCCGACATGGAGCCGCCGCGCGACCGGGTGTTCGCCGATCTCTCGCGCGAACTCGCCGAAGGCCTGATCACGCCAGTGCTCTTCGGTTCGGCCGAGCATGGCAACGGCATCGGGCGGCTGCTGAAAGCGCTCCGCCACGAGGCGCCGGGCGTTGCCGAGACTGCGAAACGTCTTGGCCTCAAGGCGGGGAATGGCGCGACCGCTCAAATCCTCAAGACCTTCCACACGGCGCATGGCGGCAAGCTTTCGGTGGCGCGCGTGCTATCGGGAGAAATCGCCGATGGCGCGGTGTTCTACGGCGGCAAGGGGCAGGATGGGCGTACGGCGGGCCTGTTCACGCTGATGGGAGTCAACCCGGTCAAGATCGCCAAGGCGCAAGCCGGCGATACGGTGGCGCTGGGCCGGCTCGAGAACTTCGCAACCGGAGAAACCATTTCGACAACGAAGGGCACAACGCCGCAGCTGATCGCGATTGCAGCAGCGCCCGGCGTGTTCGGCATGGCGATCGCGGTGAGCGACCGCAAGGACGAGGTGAAGCTCACGAGTTCGATTGCGAAACTGATCGAGGAAGATCCTTCGCTTTCGCTTGAGCACAACATCGACACCCATGAGATGGTGATGTGGGGGCAGGGGGAAATGCACTTGCGCGTGGCGCTCGAACGCCTCGAAGGCAAGTTCGGCGTTCATGCCAAGACGCGGCCACGGCGCATCGCCTATAAGGAGACGATCCGCAAATCGACGCAGATCCGCGGGCGGCACAAGAAGCAGTCGGGCGGGCACGGG
>JAAURV010000248.1 GCA_012032065.1 Hyphomicrobiales bacterium | reverse complement strand
TCGGCCGCGCGCGCGTAGTTTTCCTGTTCCTTGGTAAGGTCGGTTTCGCGCAGCAGCCCGACCATGCCGATGACGCCGTTCATTGGCGTTCTGATTTCGTGGCTCATGGCGGCGAGGAAACGGGTCTTGGCGCGGTTGCTGGCTTCGGCCTGCGCCCTTGCTTCCTCAAGAGCGGAAACGGTGGTTGCAAGCGCCATCATGCGGCGGCGCGCGGCGCGGCGCCAGGTGAAGGCGCTGACTGTCATGCCGAAGGCCAGAATGAGCGTCGCCAGCGACAGCATGGCAAGGGGTTTCGATGCGTAGGGCGACACCGACTGAGTGAATACGGCAACGGCAAGCACAAGGGCCACCGTCGAGGCCGAAACCGCCACCGCGTAACCCACCGATGGACGGCCAAGCTCGGCGAGCGCGCCTTGCAACGCGTCGTTTCCCGCCGAGCCTTGTTTCGTGGTCTTGAGACCCATCACCTATCGTTCCGGATTCCATCCGCCCCGGCCATGACTCTGGCACGACCCGGCTTTCGGAAACCTTACGCAATGGGGGCAGGGTAAACCGGCTGTTAACGGGCTTCGGATTCGGCGCACATATCGAGAAAACGCTGCAATTCCGCGCCGCGCCGGAAGGAGGGTTCGGCGTTCCTGCCGGTCAGAATGGCGGTTATGAAGCGCCGGTGATTGGTCTCGACCGGCGTGGATGTCAGCTGACGCCAGGCAAGATTGTGAATGTCCGGACCGTTGCACATGCGAAGCTCCGTCCAGCCGGAGCCGTAGTGAATTTCGATTGCGCCCTCGGTGCCGAAAACCTGGAGCTTCAGCACATTGTCGTAACCGGTCATGAAACGGCTGGCGTGAATGACGCCGAGCGCGCCGTTGGGGAACTCGACGGAGATCAGCGCACTGTCGTTGGCATCGAGAGTATACTCGCCGATCTTGTTGTCTGGCGCCTTGTCGAATGTCTTGAGGCGGCAGTGGAGTTTCGCTGGCAGCATGCCGATGGCGAATGCGGTGAAGTCGAGAATGTGAACGCCGACGTCGCCGAGCACGCCTTTGGAGCCATGCTTCCCGGAAAGCCGCCACAGCCATTTGAGATCGGTTCGCCAGTCGCCCCAGGAGTTGCCGGTGAGCCAGCTTTGCCGGTAGCTGGCCTCGACATGGCGCACGTCGCCGATCTCGCCCGCAGCGATGCGCTTCTGCATCTCGGAAAGCGCGGCGGCATTGCGGTAGGTGAGGTTCACCATGTTGATGAGACCCGCCTTTTCGGCGGTATCCGCCATCTCCTTCGCAAGCGGATAATTCTCGGCAAGCGGCTTCTCGCAGAGCACATGCTTCTTCGCGGCGAGCAGCTTCATCGTGGTTGGATGATGGATGGGGTCGGGTGTCACGTTCGATGCAACGTCGAACGTGCCCGATGCAATGGCGTCTTCAAGTTCGGTGAAGTGATGCGCGATGCCATGCTGTTTGGCGAACTCTTCGGCGCGGCCCGGAACCACATCGCAAGCGCAACGATCTCGCAGCGCGGATCGTCGCGAAAGTGCCGCACGTGCTGCGTGGCCATCCCGCCGGTACCAAGAACCAGGATCTGGGGTTTGGTCATGCGACTTCGCTACCTATATCCCGCTTCGCCATGCTCATGCAGCTTCGGGCCTTTCACTTCGAGCGGCACCGGGGCCTTGTCGTGCGGCACGTTTGGCGCATCGTCGACCGAAGTCCATGCGGGTGCTGGATTGTAGGCCCAGCGTGTGGCGTTTCGGATCACCCGCAGAACCTGCGGGTTGTAGTAAGTGGGATAGGCCTCGTGGCCGGGACGGAAGTAGAATATCTTGCCCGCCCCGCGGCGCCAGGCGCAGCCGGACCGGAACACCTCGCCGCCTTCGAACCAGGAAATCATCAACGTTTCTTCCGGCTCGGGAATCGAGAATGGTTCGCCATACATCTCTTCATGCTCGATGACGATCTGTTCGGGCAGTCCGTGCGCGATCGGATGATTGCGGTTGAGAATCCAGATGCGTTCGTTCTCTCCGGCCTCGCGCCATCTGAGCGCGCAGGGCGTTCCCATCAGGCGCTTGAAGGGTTTCGAGAAGTGGCCCGAATGGAGCACGATGAGTCCCATGCCTTCCCACACGCGCTTCACCACGCGCTCGACGATCTCGTCCTTGACTTCGCCATGAGCGACATGGCCCCACCAGAGCAGAACGTCGGTCTTGGCAAGGCGATCCACCTGAAGCCCATGCTCGGGATCGTCGAGCAGTGCGTGATCGACGGAGATGTCTTTCTCGCCGTCGAAGGCTTTCTTCAGCGCGCCATGCATGCCTTGCGGATAAAGATCCGCGACCAGCTTGTTCTTCTTCTCGTGGCGGTGTTCGTGCCAGATCAGCGCGCGGATTGTCATGTCAGTGCAGCCTCATTCCATCTTCGCCGAAGCGATGGGTGTTCTTGGCTTGCGGCGTCACAAAAACGGTATCGCCCGGCTTGAATTTGGTCTTGCCTTCCTCGCGCACGGTCATCACGCCGGTATTAGTGGATACATACAGGAAACTGTCTGCGCCCAGGATTTCAGCATACTCCACCTTACCCCTGATTTCGCCCTTCTTGCCATCGAGATGGAAGTGTTCGGGGCGAACGCCCAGCGTATGGCACTTGTGCTTTGCCGCGACGCCGCCGGTCACGAAGTTCATCTTGGGCGAACCGATGAAGCCGGCGACGAAAACGTTACTTGGCGTATCGTAGAGCTCCATCGGGGAACCCACCTGCTCGACCTTGCCCGCCTGCAAGACCACAATGCGGTCGGCGAGCGTCATGGCCTCGACCTGGTCGTGGGTCACGTAGATCATGGTGGTGTTCGGCATCGAGCGCTTGAGCCGAGCGATCTCCATGCGGGTTTGCACGCGCAGGGCCGCGTCAAGGTTGGAGAGCGGCTCGTCGAACAGGAACACCTTGGCGCCGCGCACGATGGCGCGGCCGATGGCGACGCGCTGGCGCTGGCCGCCTGAGAGCGCTTTCGGCAGGCGCGCGAGATATGGCGTGAGCTGCAGCATCTCGGCCACCTTCTCGACTTTCTGCTTGATCTCGGCCCGCGGCAGGCCCTGGTTCTCCAGAGCGAAGCCGATGTTCTCGAACACGCTCATGTGCGGATAAAGCGCGTAGGACTGGAACACCATGGCGATGCCGCGTTTCGACGGCGGCACTTCGTTCACCACGGCCTTGTCGATCTCGAGCGTACCCGACGTGATGCTTTCGAGGCCGCAGATGGAGCGCAGCAAGGTGGACTTGCCGCAACCCGAGGGGCCTACGAAGACAATGAACTCGCCCGAGCTGATGTCGAGGTTCACGTCCTTCAGAATATGCACGGCGCCGTAGGCTTTATTCAGGTTAGTCATCTTGATATCGGCCATGTCAGCCTCCCTTCACAGAGCCGGCCAAGAGGCCGCGGACGAAGTAACGTTGCAGCGAGAAGAATACGACGAGCGGAACGATGATGGTGATGAACGCAGAGGCGGTGAGGATTTCCCAGTTGCCGCCGCGCGATCCCAGGAGCGAATTGAGCTGGTAGGTCAGCACCGTCTTGTCCGGCTCCGTGCCGAGGAAGACGATGGCAACGAGCAGGTCGTTCCACACCCAGAGGAACTGGAAGATCGCGAAAGATGCAAGTGCCGGGAACGACAGCGGCAGAATGATGCGCCGGAAGATCTTGAAGTCGTTGGCGCCGTCGACCTGCGCCGATTCGATCAAGTCCTTCGGCAGTCCGGCGATGTAGCTCCTGAGAAGGTAGATGGCAAAAGGCAGGCCGAAACCCGTATGCGCAAGCCAGATGCCGAGATAGGTCTTCGAAAGGAAACCCGTGGCGTTGTACAATTTGAGCAGCGGGATCAGCGACATCTGCAAGGGCACGACGAGCAGGCCCACCACCACGGAGATCATGAATGCACGGCCGGGGATTTTCATCCAGGCGAGCGCATAAGCGGCGAAGGCCGCGATCAGGATCGGGATGATGGTGGCCGGAATGGTGACTGTCAGCGAGTTCACGAAGGAGCGCCCGATGCCTTGCGAGAACAGCACGTTGGAATAGTTCTCGGTGGTGAACTTGGGCGGCGCCGAAGTGATGAAAAACACGCGCTGTCCGCGGCCATCCTCAAATCTCGTGGGCGAGGCATAGACGTAGGAGCCATCGGAATTCACCGTGATGGTGCGGCCATCGCCGTAGGTTGCGGTCGAGCCCGCGGCAAACTCGTCGGGCTCGCCACCCGGGTGCCGAAGGCCTTGATGTTGTCAGACCCGTCTTCGGAGCCTTCGAACAAATTTCCGGCGATGACGAACTTGCCGTCCTGCTCTACCTGCGCCGCCGCATCCTTGGTGCGGCCCTGGCCTGAGCGGTCGGTGGTTTTCACCGCCGTCCACCATCCCGAGGTGGCGATCAGGTTTTTGTCGCGGAGCGACGAGATAAGAAGGCCCGCGGTCGGAAGCGTCCACATCGCCACGATCAAGAGAACTGCGAAGTGCAGCGCATAGCGCGAGGGTTCGAGCTTGATGCGGTCCCACATGTCAGTGGCCTCCCTTGCGCTCGGCGTTGGCCTGCCGGATGTTCCAGATCATGATGGGCAGCACCGCGATCATGATGATGATGGCGATGGCAGCGCCGCGGCCGAAGTCGCCGCCGCCGCGGAACATCCAGTCGAACATCAGGTTCGCCAGCACCTCCGTATTCCACTGGCCGTTCGTCATCGTCAGCACGATGTCGAACACCTTCAGCACGATGATCGTGATTGTCGTCCAAACCACGACGATGGTGCCCATGATCTGTGGGATCATGATCCTGAAGAAGATTTGCAGCTCGCCGGCGCCGTCGATCCGCGCGGCTTCGAGCGTTCTCCTCCGGTATCCCGCGCAGTGCCGCGCTGAAGATTACCATGGCGAACGGCGCCTGGATCCAGATCAGGATGACCATCAGGAAGAGGTTGTT
>JAAURV010000247.1 GCA_012032065.1 Hyphomicrobiales bacterium | reverse complement strand
CAAAGCCTGTTTCACAAGCTCGCGGCCGACACTGCCGGAAGCGCCGAGGATGAGAATGCGCTTGGTGCGTGGAGCTTCGGGTCCGGCCATGGTTTTTCCTTGAGTGGAACTTTTGATTGAACCTCCCCGGCCGTCTTGTCGATAGTGGCGTAGAGATGGGGGAGGGCCGCGGGAAGATGGCGCTGAGGGAGCCGCCGATATCTGCAAGCCGCCAAAGGCATTACCGTGACGGGGCATTACCGTGACAGCCGGACAGCATTACCGCAGCATTACCGTGACAGCATACACATTCACTTATCTTCGCATTACCGCGACAGCATACACATTCACTTATCTTCACGCCGCGCCTTTCCTCTTCCTATCCAGTTATAGCCCGACGTCGAACCGCGTCATGGCCATTTCGCAAAGCCCTGGGCTGTCAAGGACCGATGGCCGCTTCGCGGCGGCGCAATGCGCCGTCCTTGACAGGCCCAAGGCTTTGCGAAGTTCTGCGATGATGCGGTTCGACGGCTGAGGTTGTTCGCGCTGGGCGAGGGCAAAGCGCGCTGGCGACAGGACTGTGCCGCTTGTTGCGCATCCCCAGAACCCGTCCCCCTGGCGGAAGCCAGGGCCCATAGCTCCGAACGTGGAAAGGCCGGAGCTATGGACCCTGGCTCGCGCGCCCGCTTCGCTGGGGCGCTTGTCCAGGAGGACGGGGGTTGGTGGGGCGTAAGCAGCTGAAATTGTCTCTAAATTCCAATCTGATAAAATATTTGATCTTTTTTCCCAAATCTCCTTGACAACATTCCTCTTCTGTTCTATCTCTCCCATTCGATGGCTTTGGAAAGGAGGGGACGATGTCGACAGCGTTTCAGCATTGCCAAGGCCATGTGCAGCGCCTGCGGAGAAAGGCTTACGCGGCCAAACTCTCCGGGAGCCGGAGGCGAGACCCTGGGGCACTAGGACCCTGGTGCCGTCCCGAACGGCATGACAACCTCAGCGGCAAACAGCAAAAGCCGCCGATCCTTGCGGAAAGGCGTGAGACACCGTGCGATCTGGGGCTCTGTAAGTGCGAACCCGAGGCAAAAACCGCTGCGCCTCCAATCATGGCTTCGAGCCTGATCTATCCTTCCTCTTGCTACTCACGTACGTGCCGGCTTGGAGCCGTGGCGGGGCATACCCCTCCATTATCCTTCAACCGCCCGCGCGCTCCGCCCTGTGGAAAACTGCCAATCTGCTGACACATCCCGGCGGTAACTTGTGCATGGTGGCGCGCCCACGCGCTTGCCCATGTTCACCTCTTGGCCTAGTCACTCCCCGTCATGCCCGAACACAAAAAAGTCCTCTCCATTCAGGGTGCGCGCGAGCACAATCTGAAGAACGTGTCCCTCGAACTGCCGCGCGACCGGCTGATCGTGTTCACGGGGCTATCGGGCTCCGGCAAATCGTCGCTCGCCTTCGATACGATCTACGCCGAGGGCCAGCGGCGTTATGTCGAGAGCCTCTCGGCCTATGCGCGCCAGTTCCTCGAAATGATGCAGAAACCGGACGTGGATCAGATCGACGGTCTGTCGCCCGCCATCTCCATCGAGCAAAAGACCACCAGCCGCAACCCGCGCTCGACCGTCGGCACCGTCACCGAAATCTACGACTATATGCGCCTCCTCTTCGCGCGCATCGGCACCGCCTATTCGCCGGCGACGGGTCTCCCCATCGAAAGCCAGACTGTGACGCAGATGGTGGACCGGGTGTTGGAATTGCCCGAGGCACGCGGCTCTATCTGCTCGCTCCAATCGTCCGTGGAAGGAAAGGCGAGTACCGCAAGGAATTGCAGGATTTGCAGAAGAAAGGCTTCCAGCGCGTGAAGGTGGATGGCCATTTCCACGAGATCGGCGCGGTTCCGGCGCTGGACAAGAAATACAAGCACGACATCGACGTGGTGGTGGACCGCATCGTCGTGCGCCCCGATCTCGCCACGCGGCTTGCCGACAGTTTCGAAACCGCGCTCAAACTCGCCGATGGCCTCGCAGTCGCGGAATTCGCCGACAAACCCCTCCCCGCTTCAGCGACATCCGAAGAAGGCGCGAACAAGTCCAAGAACGAAACCCACGAGCGCATTCTCTTCTCGGAGAAGTTCGCCTGCCCCGTTTCTGGCTTCACCATCGACGAAATCGAACCGCGCCTCTTCTCCTTCAACAATCCCTTCGGCGCCTGCCCCAAATGCGATGGACTCGGAACCGAACTCGTCTTCGAGCCGGAGCTTGTGGTGCCGGACGAAACGCTGAGCCTGCGCCAAGGGGCAGTCGCCCCGTGGTCCAAGACCGGCAATACATCGCCTTACTACACGCAAACGCTGGAAGCCCTCGCCAAGCATTTCAAGTTTTCGATGACAGCGGCGTGGAAAGATCTGCCCAAGAAGGGCAAGGACGCGATCCTCCATGGCACGGGCGAGGAAGAGATCACCATCACCTATGACGACGGGCTTCGCTCCTACAAGACCAAGAAACCGTTCGAGGGCGTGATCGGCAACATCGAGCGGCGCTGGCGCGAAACCGATTCGCAGTGGATGCGCGAGGAGCTGTCGCGCTACCAGTCGGATCATCCGTGTGCGGAATGTAAGGGTTACCGCCTCAAGCCCCAGGCCCTCGCGGTCAAGATCGGCATGAAGCATATCGGCCAGGTTACCGAGATGTCGATCCGCGAAGCGAATGGCTGGTTTGACGCCCTGCCCCGCCAGCTCAAGGCGAAACAGATGGAAATCGCCGCGCGCATCCTCAAGGAGATCCGCGAACGGCTGCAATTCCTCGTCGATGTCGGCCTCGATTATCTCAACCTCTCGCGCCGATCAGGCACGCTCTCGGGCGGCGAAAGCCAGCGCATCCGGCTTGCTTCGCAGATCGGCTCCGGCCTCACCGGTGTGCTGTATGTCCTGGACGAGCCCTCGATCGGCCTGCATCAGCGCGACAATGCCCGTCTTCTCGAAACCCTCGTGCATCTGCGCGATCTCGGCAACACGGTGATCGTGGTCGAGCATGACGAAGATGCGATCCGCCAGGCGGATTATGTCGTCGATATCGGCCCGGGTGCGGGCGTTCACGGCGGCAAGATCGTGGCGCAGGGAACGCCGGGCGAAGTGATGGCCAACCCTGCCTCGCTCACCGGCCAATATCTCACGGGATTCCAGCAGGTGCCGATGCCCGCGCATCGCCGCCGCCCCGAGAAGGGCCGCGCCATACGGGTCAAGGGCGCGCGCGCCAACAATCTCAAGAACATTTCGGCGGAGATTCCACTGGGCCTCTTCACTTGCGTTACCGGCGTCTCCGGCGGCGGCAAATCGACATTGCTCATCGACACCGTTTACAAGGCCGCGGCGCGGAAGCTCATGGGCACGCGCGAACCGCCGGCCGAACATGACCGGATCGAGGGCCTCGAACTCCTCGACAAGATCATCGACATCGATCAATCGCCCATCGGCCGCACGCCGCGCTCGAACCCCGCCACCTATACCGGCGCGTTCACGCCCATCCGCGACTGGTTTGCAGGGCTGCCAGAAGCGAAAGCGCGTGGCTACGAGCCGGGCCGCTTCTCGTTCAACGTCAAGGGTGGGCGCTGCGAGACATGCCAGGGCGATGGCGTCATCAAGATCGAGATGCACTTCCTGCCCGATGTTTATGTCACTTGTGACGAATGCCACGGCCATCGCTACAATCGCGAGACGCTGGAGATCAGGTTCAAGGACAAGTCGATCGCCGACGTGCTCGATATGACCGTCACCGAGGCGGCGGAGTTCTTCCGCGCCGTGCCAAGTGTCCGCGACAAGATGGACACGCTGGCCCGCGTCGGCCTCGGATATATCCATGTCGGCCAGCAGGCGACGACGTTGTCGGGCGGCGAAGCGCAGCGCGTCAAGCTCGCCAAGGAACTATCGAAGCGCGCCACCGGACGCACGCTCTATCTGCTCGACGAGCCGACGACCGGCCTCCACTTCCATGACGTGCGCAAACTTCTCGAAGTGCTGCACGAACTGGTGGACCAGGGCAATACAGTGGTGGTGATCGAGCACAATCTCGAAGTCATCAAGACCGCCGATTGGATCATCGACCTCGGCCCCGAAGGCGGCGACGGCGGCGGCGAGATCGTGGTCGCGGGAACGCCGGAGGATGTAGTGCGCGAGAAGAAGAGCTACACGGGACAGTTCCTGAAGCACGTTCTGCGAAGGGGCAAGCGGGAAGCCGCGGAGTAGCCATTCCATAAATGCAATTCAGTTAGTTACAGTTTTACGCTAAGGGGCGAGCCTTGATCGCAAACTGAGGTGGCACTAATGAATTCCGGAATTATCCCAACAGCTTGGACAGGCCCGATTCTGTCCGTCCTGCGCATCATGACAGGGCTTCTGTTCCTCGCTCACGGCACGGCCAAGCTCCTGACCTGGCCGCTCACGGACTACTTCAAGGATGGCGTTCCGCTGTTCTCGATCATGGGCCTCGCGGGCGTGCTCGAGATCGTTGGCGGCCTGCTCATGGTCCTCGGCCTGTTCACGCGTTACACGGCCTTCGTCCTCTCGGGCATGATGGCGGTTGCCTATTTCATGGCGCATGCGTCGCAAGGCTTCCATCCGATTCTGAACGGCGGCGAACTCGCGATCATGTTTTGCTTCGTGTTCCTCTATTTCGCGGCGCGGCGCCGGCCCTTGGAGCCTCGACGCGAAAAAAGCATGATCTGCAACACATTCTTTCGAACGGGGCCGGGCTATTCAGCCTGGCCTTTCTTTTCATGAACGGGCGATGAACGGACGGTTGAAGCGGCGTTCATCTTGAATCCGTAATCTGTGGGACGGCGAAAATAGCTTGCATCCATCGGATGCAAATGGCTCGCGCTGCGATGAGCCAGACATTTTCATTTCCATGTGCCTGCTGGGGGCAAACCAGGAGGATACGATGTCTTTTGCAAATTTGGCTCCCAACACACCGTCAACACCA
>JAAURV010000012.1 GCA_012032065.1 Hyphomicrobiales bacterium | reverse complement strand
ACGCCATCGAGTTCATGATCGAAAACCGTCAAGGGCTCTCTCAAACGCTACATGCTCGACGATGTCGATCCCGATCTCCAGCAAGCCTTTCTCGACAAGCAGGCAACGCTCGAACTCGCCCGTAAGGCCGGTATCGGTGCGCCAAGTTACTGGCCGGTGACAAGCCCTTCAGACATCGAGCCCTTGCGTGGCAAGGCGCGTTTCCCCGTGATGGTGAAGCCGCGGCACTCGCACAAGTTCTCGAAGATATTCGGCCGCAAGCTGTTCATCGTCGAAGACAGTTTCGAGAAACTCGAGGAGCGGTTGAGGCTGGCGCTCGATCATGGTCTCGAAATGATGGTTGTCGAGATGATCCCGGGGCCGGACGATCTGCTGTCGAGCTACTACACCTATTACGGCAAGGCCGGCGAGAAACTCTTCGGCTTCACCAAGCGCGTGATCCGGCGTTTTCCGGTCAATCGCGGCAACACCTGCCTGCACGAAACCGCCTGGCTTCCCGATACCGCCGCGGCGGGCGAAACGTTCTTCAAGGCTGCCGGCCTCAGGGGCCTTGGCAATATCGAATTCAAGCGCGACCGCCGCGACGGACTGTTGAAGATCATCGAGGTCAACGCCCGGATCACAGCGGCGCAGGAGCTTGTGCGGAGATCGGGCGTACCAATCGACCTCATGATTTATTGCCACTTGACCGGCCAACCGCTCCCCGAAGCCACGCAGGGCGGAGAAGGTTTGCGCATGTGGTATCCGCTGCGCGACTTCCTTTCCGCCTGCCAGATGTTCCGCAGGGGGCAGCTCAGTCCGTGGCGTTATCTCTGGAGCCTGCCATTGCTGCGCCCGGTGTTTCCGCTGCTCTCCTTCGGCGACATGGGGCCGATTGGCGGTGCGCTCGCAGGTCTCGCCGGGCGCTTGAAGGTGGTGTTGAAATGACGATCGAGCGCTTTGCCGCCGGAGCGGTTCAAGACTTCGCCGCAGGTCTTCTGCAACGCGCCGGCGCCTCCGAGCCGCAAGCTCTGGAAACCGCGCGCCACATGGTGTGGTGCGAAAGGGTCGGCCGCCACAATTTCGGACTCGAGCGGCTGGACATTCACGTGAAGCGCCTCGGCGCAGGCGGTGCAACAGGATGCCTGTGTTGCGCTTCGAAAGGCTTGGACCGTCTCTTGCGCGGCTCGAGGGCGATAGCGCCATGGGCTTCTATCCCGCAGCCGAGGCCATGCGCGCCGCCATCATCATGGCCCGCGACACCGGCATTGGATCGGTTGGCGTGCGCAACAGCAATTTCCATGGCGCCGGTGCCTACTACGTGAACCTCGCCGCCGAAGCCGGATTGATCGGGCTCGCGCTCAGCAACTCGTTTCCGAAAGTAGCCGCGCATGGCGGTCTGCTTCCCGTGATCGGCACCAACCCCTTCGCCTTCGGCGCTCCGCGAAGGAATGACGAGCATCTGCTTTTCGACATGGCGACCAGCGTCATGGCAGGTTCATCGCTTCGCGCGGCGGAAGCCAAGGGCGAAGCATCGGCGGAACATCTCACTGGCGCTGGAGCGCTGCTTCCGTTCGGCGGCGCGAAAGGTTTTGGAATAGGTCTCATGGTCGAAATCCTCGCCGGCGTCCTGACCGGCGCGGGATTCGGCCCCGGCGTTTCGTCGATGTATGGCGCGACAGGCGAGCCGGGCGAGAACGGCCACTACATGATGGCGATTGACCCTGCCCGCTTCATGGGTCTCGAAACCTTCCTCGACCGCATGGATCAGCTTGCAGCGCTCACCGCGGCTTCTGGTGGCAACGCCGCGTTGCCGGGCGCCAACCGGCATCGCGAAGCCGCGCTCTCCGCGGTGGCGGGGGATAGCGATTCCCGAGGCCGCTTGTGCGCGGGCTGTGGCTTTGGCGCGTCAGTTCGGAATGAACTTTCCAGAGCCTCTTGCGGTGGCAGCCTAATCCACAGCTTTGTTCAAGTTATCCACTGCCGATATCTTCTCTTTCCGGCCCTGCGGCGCTTAGGTTTGTGAAGTTGTCCGCAAGCGTGGGTGGGTTGGTATGAAGGTGAGCAGATTTGGCGTTGCCGCGATGATCGTCGCGCTGGCCATGGGCGGCACGGCGATGAGCGCCGATATCGCAAAACTCGAGTGGGGCGAGTTCACGCTGTTGAGCGATAGCTCTAACAAAGCGGGCTCGTGGAGTGCTGACGCCTCCAACGACGGCATGATCCTCACCTTCGTTCCAAAACACGTAGTGGCCAAGGCCGATGGCCCGACACCGGAAGCGCGCGCGCATATCTCGGGCGAGTTCGCCCTGTTCGCGCCCTCGACCGCCGCCTTCGACACTTTGCATGTGAAAGTGAAGGGTTACATCATCAAGCACTCCGGTACGACCGCGAAATTGGTCATCGGGGTTGGCGGCGAGAGCCACACCTTCGAATGGGGCAAGGACGACACGCAGTCCGGCAACTTCGTGAAGGAAGCGGACTTGACCGTGAAAACGGGCCAGCTTCCCAACCCCTTCCCGGTTTCGGCGGAAGCCTATGCCTCGAAAGATGGCACCGAGAGCGGCGTGTTCCTGTCGCTGGAGTCCGTTGAAGTGGGCCTGACCCCGGTTGCTCCCAAAGTCGCCTCAGCCGCCCAGTAGCTTCACCATCCCGGCGTAACCTCGCGCCCGCGCCAGATCGAGCGGCGTTTGGCCGGAGCGGTCTGCAATTGACGTGTCCGCTCCCGCGCTGACGAGCGCGCGAACCGTTTCCGTGTGCCGGTTGCCGCCATCGCCGAGCACCACGGCTTCAATCAACGCCGTCCATCCCAGATTGTTGACATGATCGAGCGGCGCTCCCGCCTTGATCAGCACGCGAACCACTTCGTCATGGCCGAGATGCGCGGCGGCAATCAGCGCGGTGCCGTCATAGGTGCTGGTGACGTTGGTGGCCCTGTTGCCGAGTGCGAGTGCAGTCTCGAGAGTTTCGACATCGCCGGCCACGGACGCGATCGTGACCGCATCGTAGCGCTGGTCATCGGCCGCATTCGCATACGCGCCGGCGGCAACGAGCGCCTTCATCGCATCGCGCTGTCGAAGATGCGCCGCGACAAGGAAGGGCGTGCGGCCCCCGGCATCGCGCGTTTCGGCGCCGGCGCCTGCCTTCATGAGCGTGCCAATCTCAGCGCTGTTCCCGGAAGCAGCCGCGGCATGAAGCCCGCGATAAGCCGCGATCTCGGAGGGCGACGGCGGCACCTGTGCACCAGCGGACGTCATCGAAACCAGCAGGGCAAGGACGGCTACAACAGCTTTGTTCATCGCGCTTCCCTTTCCAGCTTCCGTATCGGCATCGCGCTGGATGCAGTTGAAATTCTTGACCAGTTGATAGCATATATGCCATCATCGCGGCATGACAGTGGTGGTTGACACAAATGTTTTTGTCTCGGCTATCATGAGCAAGAGCGGTGCCTCGCGGGAAGTTGTCCGCTGGTGTCTTAAAGGCGATATCGAACCACTCATGGGCAATGCCCTATTCAACGAGTATGAAGACGTCGCCGCGCGTGATGAGCTCTTCGACGTTGAGCTGATTTCGCGAGCGGAGAGGGGAGAATTGCTGGACGCGTTTTTCGCGAGTTGCAGGTGGGTAGCCATATACTACTTGTGGCGTCCCAATTTGCGGGATGAGGCGGACAATCACTTGATGGAACTGGCCGTCGCAGGAAACGCCAGCACCATCATCACGGGGAACAAGAGGGATTTTCGCGATTCTGAGTTGAAGTTTCCGGGCATTCATGTCCAAAGCCCGGCGGAGTTCCTAAAGGAAGGACGATTGAAGCCATGAGCACACTTACCATTCGGCTTCCCGACGATCAGCACGAACGTTTGAAGACTCTCGCCAACCGGCGGGGCGTGAGTCTCAATAAGCTGTTTGAGGAATTTTCGTCCCGTGCGATTGCGGAATTCGATACAGAGAATCGGTTCCACATCCGCGCCGCACGGGGAGACAAGGTTCGAGGGTTGAAAATTCTCCGCGCGCTGGATGCGAAGCATAAGACCCGTTAGTCGCCCCGGCCAATTGCCCTTATTTGACCGGGATCCGCCGCGATAGCTTGTCTAAACTCCCGCGTCCCCGCGGGCGAGAACGCCCTGTCGCATTGCATTCGAGAAGCGGATGGTATTTATTGCTGTGGATACGGGAGGTGCGCGTCATGATCGGAACTCTCAATCGATTCTTGCTGGCAATGGCGGCGGCGGTTTTTCTTTCGGCGCAGGGTGTGAAAGCGGAGGCCCCGCTTAATTCGCCGATCGCGGGGCCCGGCGACTATCGTTACACGTTCTACCATGGCGGGCTGTTGCGCGAGTATCTGGTGCATATTCCGCGATCATGGCGGCGGGGCACGGTTTCGCCGGTGATCCTGGCGCTGCACGGTGGCGGGGGCGATGCCGACTACATGGCGGACGACCGCAACTACGGGCTCATCAGCAAATCGGAGCAGGTTGGCTTCATCGCGGTGTTTCCGAATGGCGTCAGCCCTCTGGCTTCCGGGCTGCTCGCCACCTGGAACGGCGGCAAATGTTGCGGCGCTGCGCGCGACCGCAACATCGACGATGTCGGGTTCCTCAAAGCGGTGACGGCGCGGGTGCTCAGGCAGGCAGGTGGCGACCCGGCGCGAGTCTACTCGGTCGGCATGTCGAACGGCGGGATCATGTCCTATCGGCTTGCTTGCGACGCCGCCGGGATGCTGGCCGGCATCATGGCGGTGGCCGGAACCGACAACACGCGGACCTGCGTGCCGGCGCGGCCGGTTCCTGTGCTGCACATCCATGCGATCAACGACGATCACGTGCTGTTTTACGGCGGCATCGGCCCTGCGGTGAGCGATCCTTCGTCGGTGACCGATTTCGTATCGGTGCCGTCGACCATCGCCAAATGGGTGCGGCTCGACAAGGCGGTGTTACGGAAGCGGCGTGTGGTTTCGGTGCCCGGCGCCTATTGCGACCGGCACGACAGGCTGGCGGGCGGCGCGCCGGTTCAGCTTTGCGTCACCACAAGCGGCAAACACAGCTGGCCTGGCGCCCAAGTTTGGCGCAGCAACGAACCGCCGAGCCAGGCGATCAAGGCCACCGACGAGATGTGGACCTTCTTCAACAACCTGCGCGCCACGGCGCAATAACGCGATGGAAGCTGGACAGTCCGGCCCACATTTGCAATTGTCCCCCGCCGCGAAAAAACAGAACCGCGGATTGATAACTGGGAGGGGAAATACCATGAAACTTTCACGCCGTTCGATCCTTGCGGGAGCTGCCGTCATTGCATTGCCGATGGCATTCGGCACCGCCTGGGCACAGGACAAGCCGGTGCTGCGGCTGTCGTCGGTCAACTCGGCCACGGATCAGCGCGCCGTCGCCCTGGAAACGGTCTTCGGACCGGCAATCAAGGATTTTGCGACATTCCAGCCCACCTGGGGCGGAACGCTATTCAAGCAGGGCACCGAACTGGAAGCGATCTCGCGCGGAAACCTTGAGATGTCGATCGCCTCGGCGCAGGAGCTTTCCAACTTCTTTCCCGAGTTCTCCGTGTTTTCCGCCGGATATCTGCACCGCGACGCCGCGCATCAGGTGGCCGTCTTCAACGATCCGCTGATGCAGCCGTTCAAGGACAAGGCCGAAGCAGAACTCGGCGTGAAGCTTCTGACCGTCATGTATCTGGGCCGCCGCCAGGTGAACCTCAACTCCGACAAGGAAATCAAGACGCCAGCCGATATGGCGGGCTTCAAGCTTCGCATGCCGCCGTCGGACGCCTGGCAGTTCCTCGGTAAGTCGTTGGGCGCCAACCCCGTGCCGGTGCCCTTTGCCGAACTCTATACCGCCCTCCAGACGGGCGCCGTCGATGGCCAGGACAATCCGCTGCCGACCGTCATGGACGCGAAGTTCTACGAAGTGACGAAGCAGATCGTGCTCACATCGCATCTGGTCGATCTCAACTATCTGACGCTGTCCAAGAAAGTCTGGGACGGGCTTTCGCCCGAAAACCAGGCAAAGCTGCAGAAAGCCGCGGACGACGCCGCCGAATTCGGCCGCCAGAACCAGCTCAAGAAAGAGGACGAACTGGTGGAGGGGCTGAAGGCGAAAGGCCTTAAGATCTACGAGCCCGACCTCGGTGCCTTCCGTTCGACGGTGCAGAAGGCCTATCTCGACTCCGACTTCTCCAAAGCCTGGCCCGCGGACATCGTCGACAAGATCAACGCGCTGGCGAAGTAAGCCTTGACGCCATGAAGCAGCTCATTGCCGGGCTGCGCCGTGGAACGGAAGCTGTGGCGGCGGCCATGCTCGCCGCCCTCTTCTTCGTCTTTCTGGTGCAGATCGCCGCGCGCTACCTCTTCAACGTGCCGATGGGCTGGACCGTGGAAGTCTGCCTCACGCTGTGGCTGTGGCTCGTCTTCTGGGGCGGCGGACTTTGCCTGCGCGCATCCGACCACATCCGTTTCGATCTGCTCTATCTCTCCGTGAATAGGCCCACGCAGCGGATTTTCGGCGCCATCGCGGCGCTGATCATCCTGATTGCATTTGCGGCTTCGTTCCTGCCCACCGTCGACTATGTGTGGTTCTACAAGATCAAGCGCTCCAATACGCTGGGCATCCGCCTCCACTACGTCTTCGGAATCTACCTCCTGTTCATGATCGCCATCATGGTCCGCTATGGCAATGTGCTGCTCAATTTTCTGCGCCGGAAGGAAGACATCCAGGGCCAAATCATCGGCTACGCGCGCCATGACGAGGGCGCGATAAAATGAGCCAGGCGTTTGGGCTGGCGCTGTTGGTCTTGGGGGGATTGGCAGCCATAGGCGCGCCGATCGCCCTCTCCATGGTGACGGCGGCGGTGTTCTATCTCTTCCTCGCGGGCCAGGACATGTCGCTTGCATCCGAGCAGTTCATCCAGGCCGTCTACGACAGCACGCTGCTGCTGGCGGTGCCGCTCTTCATTGCGGCCGCAAACATCATGAATGTCGGCGCCATCAGCGACCGGCTGCTCGAATTCTGCAAGGCGATGGTCGGGCGCTTCAAGGGCGGCATGGCGCAAGTCGATATTCTCGTGAGCCTGATCTTCTCCGGCATGTCCGGTTCGGCCGTCGCCGATGCCGCGGGCGTTGGACAGGTGACGATCAAGATGATGCTGAAGACCGGACACTATACGCCGGGCTTCGCCGGCGCCGTGGTCGCGGCCTCCGCCACCATCGGCCCCATCATTCCGCCTTCGATTCCCATGGTGCTCTATGCGCTCGTTTCCAATACCTCGATCGGCTACCTGTTTCTGGGCGGCGTCGTTCCCGGCCTCATGATGACGTTAGCGCTGATGGCCATGACCTCGGTGATCGCTCACAGGCGCGGCATTCCGGCGGAAGAAGCCGTGCCCCTGCGCCAGATTCCCGGCGTCACGCTGCGGGCCATGCCCGCGCTCATGCTGCCGGTCATCTTGCTGGGCGGCATCTACGGCGGCGCCACCACGCCAACCGAGGCGGCCGCAGTCGCCGCTCTCTATGCGCTGGTTGTCTCGGCACTGTGGTATCGCTCGCTGAGTTTGAAGTCGCTGTACGGCGTATTTGTCGACTCGGCGCGCTCGTCGGCCTCAGTCGGTCTCGTCATCGGCTCGGCGCTCATCTTCAACTATGTGGTGGCGGCCGAACGCATCCCCGAGACGCTGTCGCAATTCATGGTGTCATTGGACCTTTCGCGCGGCGGTTTCCTCGCCTTCACCATGGTCCTGTTCCTGTTCCTCGGATTCTTTCTGGATGCCACGACGATCATCCTCGTCGTCATTCCGCTGTTTTTGCCGACAGCCATGGCGCTTGGCATCGACCCGGTTCACTTCGGCGTCGTTTCGGTGGTGAATTGCATGATTGGCCTCATCACACCGCCCTATGGCATCTTGCTCTTCGTGGTGAACGGAACCACGGGCATTCCCATCAAAGCCATCGTCAGGGAAAGCGTGCCGTTCCTGATTGCGTTGCTCCTATCGCTCGTGGCCATCGCGTTATTCCCGGAACTCGTGCTCTGGCTGCCGCGACTCTTCGGTTATGAAGGATGAAGACGCTGCGCCTCGGCCTGATCGGCGGCAACATCAAGGAAAGCCGCTCGCCGGCATTGCAAATCGCTTGCGGATTGTCGGCCGGACGCAATGTCACATACGACCTTCTCATTCCTGACGAACTGGGATTGAGTTTCGAAGCCACGCTCAGGCGCTGCGCGGCGGCGGGTTTCGATGGCGTCAATGTCACCTATCCTTACAAGGAAGAGGTTCTGAAATATGTGAAAGCCGCGGAGCCCGTCGTTGCCGCGCTGGGCGCTTCCAACACGATCAAGTTTTCGAAGTCCGGCGCGCACGCATACAACACCGACAACACCGGCTTCGCCGCCGCCTATCGCGCCAAATGGGGCGGCGTATCTCCTGGCCGCGTCTTGCTCATCGGCACAGGCGGCGTCGGCCGCGCCATCGCCTTCGCGCTAGCCGATCTCGGCGCGGCGGAAATCCTGCTGCATGACACGGATCGGGAGAAGGCCGATGCCCTGCGTCAGGCGATCTCGGATTATTCAAGAGTCAGCGTCATCCTCGCCGATTCGCTGCAAGACCCGAGCGGCCTCGACGGGCTTATCAACGCAACGCCTTTGGGAATGACGGGCCGCGAGGGCTCGCCCCTTCGCAAGGATTTTGCAGGCCATCCGCGCTGGGCCTTCGACGCCGTCTACACTCCCGAGTACACGATATTCCGCGCGCAGATGGAGGCTCTGGGAGCGGAATTTCTCTCCGGCTACGAACTCTACTTCTACCAAGGCATCCAGGCTTTCCGGATATTCTCCGGAGTCGATCCTGATGCGGATTGGGTCAGAACTACCCTCCGGGGCCCGTAACTTTCCGCCGCTGCGGAAACCAACCTGCCCCGCCGGGATTGTGATATAATGCCATACTGCACCCTGCGGAGGACCGCCATGTCCACTCACGCCGTGCTTGCTGCAAAGACTCGCCAGGACTGCATCATCGACCAGAGCTGGAGCGATTATACGCCGGTCCAGCACCGCGTTTGGTCGACACTCTTCGAGCGTCAGGTCCGGACCTGGGCGATCATGTGGCCCCCGAATATCTCGAAGGGCTCAGGTCATTGCAGATCGATGCGAGGGGCATTCCCGACTTCTCTAAAATGAACGAGAGCCTCATGCAATTGACAGGCTGGCAAGTCGTGGCTGTTCCGGGCCTCATCCCCTCCGAACCCTTCTTCGACATGCTGGCCAACCGGCAATTTCCCGCGGGCACCTTCATCAGGGGCGCTGACCAACTCGACTATCTCGAAGAACCGGACATCTTCCACGACGTCTTCGGCCACGTGCCGCTTCTGACCAATCCGGCTTATGCCGATTACATGCGCGAGTACGGCTTGCTCGGGCTTGAAGCCTGCCGCGCCAAAGCCGTGAAGTTCCTCGCCCGCCTCAACTGGTACACCATCGAGTTCGGATTGATCCGCAAGCCCGAAGGCATCAAGATCTACGGCGCCGGCATCGTCTCCTCCCATGGCGAGGCGAAATATGTGATCGCCGATCCCTCCGCGCATCACATCGCGTTCAATCTCGAGCGCGTGCTGCGCACCGGCTACTACATCGACGACTTCCAGGCCGCCTATTTCGTCATCGACGATTTCCAGGATTTGTTCAAGCTGATGAAGTCGACGGACTTCATGGCAATGTTCTCCCGCCTCCGCCCACTCGAAAGCTTCACGCCGTTCGAAACAAGGCCGGAAGATCGCGTCATGCGCCGGGGTTCGGGCGAATATTGGCGCGAGTTTCCAGCGGCGAAGACCAAGCTGAAGTGACGCAGCCGCGAGGGGCGTTTAACGCTAGTTGATATTCGTACCGGATTGCGCACATAAAAGTTCGGATGAGCGAAACACTTGCGAAGATCATAAAGTTCGTCGAGCAACGAAAAGTTCGTGTGTCCGATCATGGCATGGAAGAACTCCGGCAAGATGGCATCCGGCTGAGCGATGTTCTCGCCGGCGCCAAGGAAGCGGAGATTGTTGAAGACTATCCCGATGCATTCAAGGGGCCGACCGTGCTTGTCCTCCAACTGGCGGGCGGCAGGCCTATCCACGTCATTTGGGGTCTTGCGAAAGCCTCCTACAACGAAGCAACGCTCGTCACCGCCTATGTGCCCGACCCGCAAAAGTGGTATGATGATTTCAAGCGAAGGAAGCCGAAATGAGCGCAACAGTGATTAAAAGGCTGCGGCAAGGAAACCTTATGGCCGAGGTCCAAGTGAAACTCGCGCCAGATGATGGCGCTTGGGGGCCGTATCTGTCCTTGGACGACGCGGAAAAGCTTGAACGCGTTGATGAAGCCCTGAAGCGAGGCGATGTCGCGGCGGCGGCAAGGGAAGCGAAAGTCTACGAAGTGATGGCGCTGGCTGGGGAGTAGCTATTTCTTGAAAGCGATCCGAGCTTGTCAATTTTGAGTTTGAACGCGGATTGGAATGCGAATACGCCGTGGGGAAAAGTTTGATGGTGGAGTTCTTGTAGATGAAATCGTTGCTGCAGCTAACGGTTTCTGCAGTCTTTTCGATCAACTGCGTGGGCAATTCCAACGCGGCCACCTGCAAGATGGATAAAGCCATTTATGAAATACGAGGCGCCGCAGAGTTTCGACTGACGCTTTCGAAATCGACAAAACCAGAATCGCTCAGCAACATTGCCATCACCGTAACCACACCTTTCAGGTCGTATGATTTCTTCATCACTTACTCAAATGGGTATGTGAGAAGTTTTCTTAGTCCTGAATGGCCTGACGCGCCTGATAACGCCACAATGTTATTGCTGGCGTTCAATGAGGATCTTAGCGCGGCCTACACTGACTTCAAGATCGGCGAGCCAGCGCCACCCCTTCTATTGGTCCCTGATCTTGGCCCGTTCATTTACTACGACAGCAATCACGGTTCCTCTGTTCCTGATGGATTCTGGCGGCTTCAGCCCTGCTGAAGAAACAGCTAATTCCTCGCCCGATCCACCAGCTTGTTCTTGGCGATCCAGGGCATCATCTCGCGGAGCTTGGCGCCCACATCCTCGATCGGATGCGCGTCGTTCATGCGGCGCGTCGCTTTGAACTTAGGCTGGCCGGCGCGGCATTCGCGGATCCATTCGGAGGTGAAGGCGCCGGACTGGATGTCCTTCAGCACGCGCTTCATCTCGGCTTTGGTCTCATCCGTGATGATGCGGGGGCCGGTGACATACTCGCCGAACTCGGCGGTGTTGGAGATCGAATAGTTCATGTTGGCGATGCCGCCTTCGTAGATCAGGTCCACGATCAGCTTCACCTCGTGCAGGCACTCGAAGTAAGCCATCTCCGGCGCGTAGCCGGCTTCCACCAGCGTTTCGTATCCGGCACGGATCAACTCCACCAAGCCGCCGCAGAGCACCACCTGCTCGCCGAAGAGATCGGTTTCGCATTCTTCCTTGAAGGACGTCTCGATGATGCCCGAGCGGCCGCCGCCGACGCCTGAAGCGTAGGAGAGCGCCAGATCATGGGCATTGCCCGAGGCATCCTGATGGATGGCGATGAGACAGGGCACGCCGCCGCCTTTCTGGTATTCGCCGCGCACCGTGTGGCCGGGGCCCTTGGGCGCGATCATCACCACATCGAGCGTCTTCTTGGGCTCGATCAGGTTGAAATGCACGTTGAGCCCATGAGCGAAGGCGATCGCCGCGCCATCCTTGATGTTGGGAGCGATTTCGTCGCGCCAGATATCGGCCTGAAGCTCGTCGGGAGCGCACATCATCATGAAGTCGGCCCATTTGGCGGCATCGGCCACGCTCTTAACATCAAGGCCATCGGCCTGCACTTTCTTGGCGGTGGCGGAACCGGACTTGAGGGCGATGGCGACCGACTTCGCGCCCGAATCCTTGAGGTTCAGCGCATGGGCCCGGCCTTGGCTGCCATAGCCGACTACGGCCACCTTCTTGCCCTTGATCAGATTACGTCCGCGTCACGGTCGTAATACACACGCATGGTCTCGAAGCCCCTTTACGATAGGAATTTTCCGGGGCCGGGCTTAAGCGTTCGAACCGCCCGTGGCAAGCGCCATTGCGGCAGGGCGCTATGTGCTGTCGCGCGCAGCCCACAAAAGCCTAAGGCCCAAAGCGCCCAGAAACAGTCCGGTAATCCGGTCGATCCATGCCTTGGCCCTAAGATAGAAATCGCGCACGGGGCCCGAACCGAAAAACAGCGCCACGATACAAAACCACCAGACTTCATTGAAGGTAACGATTGCCAGCAATGCAAACAGCATCCACAGCGGCGGGCTTGCAGGCAGCAGCGAGATAAAGATCGATCCGAAGAACACCATGACCTTCGGATTGCTGAGTTGCACCCAAAAACCCCGCCAGAAGGAACTGCCGCCCATCGGTTTCTCATCGTCATCGAACGTCAGCGGGTCGGATGCGTGCCGGAAGATTTGCCAGGCGATCCAGACGAGAAACAGCGCGCCCGCGACCTTCATCGCAAGGGAGAGCACAGGCATAGCGTGAAACAACACATTCAGCCCGAAAAGTGCCGTCCCCGCCCAAATAACCGTGCCCGCCCCCAGTCCCAGCGCGATCTTGACGCCCTCGCCCCGCGAGCGCGCAACAGCGGTTCGCGCGGTGACCACAAACGATGGGCCAGGCGAGATGGTGGCCGAAAGTTGCGCCAGGCCGATCGAGGCGAGTGTGACGAGTTCCGCGCAACTGAACTGCATCGAAAACCAGTGGCACATGCCGGGCTTTGTGGAAAGCCTAAGCGGTTTTCCGCTCCGCGATTCTCCGGCGGATGGCATCAAGCGGAGCCTCGGCCGAGGGCGGGATCCCAGCCGATTGCGCCTGCTTTGCCGTTTGTGGATCAATGGCTTGGGCAGCCTGCTGGCGCTGCAGCCATTCGGGCGCTCCTTTGGTGCCCGGGCCTTCGTCCAAAGACATCGCCAATTCGCAAGCCCGGCTCCAGTGTTCTTCGGCCTTGCCCTCGGGACGGCCTTCGTCCTCCCAAAGCTGATAGGCGATGAGCCGCTTTTGCTCCTCGAGATTTGTCTCTGCATCCAAATCCAAAGCAGTGGTCAGAGCTGACTTGGCTGACCCAGCTTTGACTTGCTCCGTTGATGTATCGGCTGCAGGGTTTCGAATGTGGTCGGCAGTTGTCATTGTGGTTTCCTTCCAATGCATGTGAATTGCTTCGGGAACCAAACAAACGCACGAATCACCATGGTTAAATACAAGATTAGTGGTGAAAATCATAGGCGCCGAACCTTACGCGGCTCTCACCGGAAACTGCTGCCGCTCTCAAAGCAATGTCGAGATTAGGAGCTCAGGAATGGCCAATGGATTGGCGGAACAACCGCACCGTCTCGGACAGACCGAATGTGAGCGCGTCAGCAACGATGGAATGACCGATCGAGACTTCCTTGAGGTTCGGAAGTGCGCTCACAAGCGGCGGAAGATTGGCGCGCGTGAGATCGTGGCCGGCGTTGAGATCGACGCCCGCGGCGGCGGCCGCTTTTCCCGTCGCCACCACCTTGTCGAACTCGAAGCTGATATCGGCAGGAACCGAAGCTCCGCCATAGGGGCCGGTGTAGATTTCAACGCGGTCCGCGCCCACGGATTTGGCCAGCGCCGGCAACGCTGGGTCGGGATCGATGAAGATAGAGACCCGCATGCCTCCCGCATGAAGCCGCGAAATCACATCTTTCAGGACCGCGCGGTTGGCGGTTATGTCCCAGCCGTGATCGGACGTGCCCTGCGCGGGATCGTCCGGCACCAGGGTCACCTGATCGGGCTTGTTGGCTTCGACAAGTTGCAGAAAGCGCTCGTCCGGGTAGCCTTCGATATTGTATTCGCGGCCAGGAAAATCATGACGCAGAAGATCGCGCAGCACCGGCACATCGCTCGCCGCACATGGCGCTCGTCGGGCCGGGGATGGACGGTGAGCCCGTTGGCCCCGGCCTCCAGCGCGATCCGGCCAAGCCCCTCAAGCGACGGCCACGGCACGTGACGCCGGTTGCGCAGATAGGCGATGGCGTTGACATTGACCGATAGCTTGCAAGGCACGGGGTTAGCTCCTGCCCTTCGTTAACCAACAGACCGGATCAAGGGAATGGGCCGGATTTCAAGATTTTTTGCAGACCAGTTGACGATCCAGGTGATGTGCTGTCGTTGACAACCCGGCCGCAGCATTGTTTTCTGGGTCGAGGGGCTACCTCTTTCAAGGGAGCCACGGACATGACCCTGAAGCAGTTCCTGAAAATAGCCACTGTCATGACGGGGCTGGCGCTTGGTTTCTCACAGCCCGCAAACGCGCAAGCCACCGAAGCCGACATGCGCTTTCTCCATGAGATCACGGAAGTCATCAGCTTCGTGAGGCCCGAGACGGCGCGCGAGGCTCACACGAAATGCGTTGCGCTGTCGAAGCGTCTTGAAGGCATGACGGGAGTGTCGGCCGTACAGAGGCTCTATTTCGAATCGGAAATCGAGAACTGCATGTCTTACGCCATGAACAATGGCGATTTTTCCGACGAAACCGGCGACCAGTGCAGCCATCACTATGCCTACGCAACCAAACTGGCCCAGGTGATCAGGGACGGGCGCGGCCCGCAGGGCATCGATCCTTATTTGATGGGCGAGTTTGCCAATCGCTTGAAAACGGCAACCCGCATGGGGCCTGCCACGGGCTGCACATCCGATTACAGCATCTTAGCGCCAGCCATCGCCATGGCGGAGGAGGAATCAAAAAGGCCCCCGCCCGATCCGCCATTCAAGCTGTGGGAAGATATCAGCGGCGCTGCTCGCGCCATCACGCCCGAAAATGCCCGCGAGATTCACAAGGCATGCCTTGATTTTTCGGCCCAGATCAAGGCTATGCCCGATCTGCCCGCTGTGGAGCGGCTGCTCTATGAGGGGAGCATCGAAGACTGCGTGGCGCCGCGCATGGCCACTGGCAACTATTCGGATGAAACGGGAAATGTCTGCGACCATCACTTCCGCTTCGCGCAGAAATATGCGGAAGGAGCGGCGGCGGGCAAGAACGATCCGCGCTTCACCGAGATGATTGTGCCGGTCATGAAGGGCGAACTGGAGATCGCCCAGCGCCAGGGGCCGCAAATGGGCTGCAAACAGGATTATGCGTCGCTGAAGGCCGAGTAGCGCCGCTCAGACTTTCATCCCCTCGGGCCCCCGCGAAATGCCGGCGACGCCGGTGCGGGCAACTTCGACGAGGCCCAGGGGGACCATGAGCGAAATGAACTGCTCCACCTTGTCGCTCTTGCCGGTGAGTTCGAAGATGAAGCTGGTGGTTCCGGCATCGATGACGCGGGCGCGGAAGGCATCGGCGAGACGGAGCGCTTCGACGCGCTTTTCGCCCGTTCCCGCCACTTTCACCATGGCAAGCTCGCGGGTGATGGAGCTGCCTTGCACGGTCAGGTCCGCCACCGAATGCACAGGCACCATGCGGTCGAGCTGGTGGATGATCTGAGTGATCACCTGCGGCGTGCCGGTGGTAACGATGGTGATGCGCGAGACGTGCTTGTTATGCTCTGTTTCCGACACCGTGAGCGAGTCGATGTTGTAGCCGCGGCCCGAGAACAGGCCGATGACGCGGGCCAGCACGCCCGGCTCGTTGTCGACGATGACGGCGAGCGTGTGGGTTTCCACTTCTTTCTTGGTCGTGTCGAGAAAATAGGCCGAGCCAGTGGCGGCGAGATGGGCGTTCATGCGGGGCGATCCTTTGCGGGAATGATGTTGTCTATGCCTTGAAGCAGGGCGGGCCAGGGAGCCAGGCCGGTCTCCTCGATCTGGCGCTTGAGCCAGTCCGCGTGGACGAGTCTGATTTCGACGGGAACACACTCGACGTTCTTGAGTTTGGCAGCGGCGATGCGGTGATGGCCGGGGCCAAGGCGGGCCAAAGTTCCATCCGCGAGGATGGCAGCGCCAATCTCGCTTTCCGTTGCCTCGACCCAGAGAGGGCGCGCCACGCCTGAGTTTACCGCCATGTCCTCGAGGCTCGTTTGGGACCGCCTGACGACGCCTTGCCGCGAAATGCTGGCGGCGAGACGCCGGACGCCTTCGGCATAGGCTTCAATTTTTTCGGCCGTATCGAGCAGCGTTTCGTTGCGAATGGGCGGGCGGCCCATCTCCATGTGCAGCTTGAATTTCTGGAACAACGCGCTTGTCTGGTAGTGTTTGTCGGCCCCAAGCAGAACCTCGACTTCGCGATAGACCGGCGTTGTTTCGATCTTCCGCAGCCACGGGCCCCAGTCGCCACAGCCCAGGAACCACCTGGTCAGCGTATGCTCGCGGCCGCCCGAACTCACTTTCCTGCCGAGCTGCAACGCAAGGCTCGTGAGCGGAACATCGATAACCGGCAGCCCGCCGGTTCTTTCCGACAGGACATCGTAGCTCACGAAAAACCCTTCTTTCGCCTTAAGCGCCTTCTCGAACTCTTCCGAGAGAGCGCCTGAAAGTGCGAAGTGGGAAGCGGCTCCGTCATCCATGTACGGCGTTTCCGTCAGCACGCGAACTCCATCCTCACACCAGTTCCCTGCCCTTGGCGTCGATGACGTTGCCGACATCCTCGTCCGCCACATCTTCGCCAAGCAGCATTTCGTTGTGCGCCTTGCCCGAGGGTATCATCGGGAAGCAGTTGGCGAGATTGGCCACGCGGCAATCGAAGATCACCGGATGCGGCGTCTTGATCATCTCCTTGATCGCGGCATCGAGCTCATGAGGCTTGGTGGCGCGAATGCCGGCGCAGCCATAGGCTTCCGCGAGTTTCACGAAATCGGGCAGAGCCTCGGTATAGCTCTCCGAGAGACGGTTGCCGTGGAGCAATTGCTGCCACTGGCGCACCATGCCCATGTACTGGTTGTTGAGGATGAAGATCTTGATCGGCAAACGGTGTTGAACCGCCGTCGACATTTCCTGCATGGTCATCAGCACCGAGGCATCGCCGGCGATGTCGATGACCAGCGATTTCGGATGCGCCATCTGCACACCGACCGCCGCGGGCAAGCCATAGCCCATGGTGCCGAGCCCGCCCGAGGTCATCCAGCGGTTCGGCTCCTCGAACTTGTAGAATTGCGCCGCCCACATCTGGTGCTGGCCCACTTCGGTGGTGATGTAGGTGTCCATGTCCTTGGTGAGTTCGTAGAGCCGCTGCACCGCGTATTGCGGCATGATCACATCCTTATTCGGACGGTAGCGCAGGCAATCGCGCGCCTTCCAGGTTTCGATCTGCTTCGACCAGGCGTGCAGCGCCTTCTGGTCGAGCTTGTGGCCAGCGGCCTTCCACAGACGGATCATGTCTTCGAGCACATGCGCCACATCGCCGATCACCGGAATGTCGGAGCGCACGGTCTTGTTGATGGAAGACGGGTCGATATCGACATGGATTTTCTTCGATCCCGGCGAAAACGCGTCGATGCGGCCGGTGATGCGGTCGTCGAAGCGCGCGCCGATGTTGATCATGACATCGCAGTCGTGCATCGCCATGTTGGCTTCGTAGGTGCCGTGCATGCCGAGCATGCCGAGCCACTTCTCGCCCGACGCCGGATAAGCGCCAAGCCCCATCAGCGTGGACGTGATCGGAATGCCGGTGAGCTTAACGAAATCGCGGAGCAGCTTGGACGCGGTGGGGCCGGAGTTAATGACGCCGCCGCCGGTATAGAGCAACGGGCGCTTGGCCGTGGCGATCAGATCGATCGCCGCCTTGACCGCAGTCTGATCCGGCTTCACCCGCGGGCGATAGGTCTTGTGCTCGATATTCTTGGGACCGACATAGCGGCCCTTGGCGAACTGCACATCCTTCGGAATGTCGACCACCACGGGGCCGGGCCGGCCGTGAGTGGCCACATAGAAGGCTTCGTGCAGGATGCGGGCAAGGTCGTTCACATCCTTCACCAGCCAATTGTGCTTGGTGCAGGGCCGCGTGATGCCCACCGTATCGCATTCCTGGAAGGCATCGTTGCCGATGAGATGGGTTGGCACCTGTCCGGTGATGCAGACCATGGGGATCGAGTCGAGCAGCGCGTCGGTGAGGCCGGTCACCGCATTGGTGGCGCCAGGGCCGGAGGTGACCAGAACCACGCCGCATTTGCCGGTCGAGCGGGCATAACCTTCCGCCGCATGGGTGGCGCCCTGCTCATGGCGAACCAGGATGTGCTTCACCTTCTCCTGCTGGAAGATCTCGTCATAGATCGGCAGCACGGCTCCACCGGGATATCCAAAAACATGCTGAACCCCTTGATCCGCCAAGGCTTTCAGCACGATCTCGGCACCCGTCATCAATTCGCTCGTGGACATCTCGCCCTCTTCTTTCTCACTACTCAGTTCCTATCGCCGTTCCGGCCAATAAAAAAGGCCCCCGTGGGGAGCCTGTTTTCCGCGCAACACCGCTAATCCTGGAGGGTTAACCCTCCCCGGCGCTGCGCGGTCCTACGACGATAAGTTTCGACATGGAAAAAGTTGTACAGTGCGGGTGGCGCTGGGGTCAAGTGCGCAATGCCGGAAAAGCGAAATTGGGCTTCGAGAGCCGCTTGGGAGTGCCGATTGCACAACCTTCGGCCAAGCCCTAAAACTCCACTCGATGTCCAAGCTGCGGCACAGGCCCGAACTCGACCGCGAAATCCGCAAAGGCATTGCCTGGGCGGTGCATGCGTTCACGACTTGCGGGATTGTGCTGGGGTTTCTGGCGCTGGTGGCGGTTTTGAAAGGCGATGCGGTGGCGGCCTTCATGTGGCTGGGGCTGGCGCTTTTTGTCGATGGCATCGACGGCACGTTGGCGCGGAAGGCGCGGGTGCTCGAATACACGCCCAATGTCGATGGCCGCACCCTCGACAATGTCATCGACTTCTTCACTTACGTGGCCGTGCCGGCGCTGATGATCTACTGGTTCAACATGACGCCGGTGCCGGACTTGTGGCTCGCGCCGCAGACCTGGAGCCTGATCTCGGCCGCGGCGGTCATGGCGGTCTCCTGCTACACCTTTGCGAATGTGGGCATGAAGTCGGACGACTATTATTTCGTGGGCTTTCCGGCGATCTGGAATGTGGTGGTGCTCTATTTCTATGTGCTCGGCACCGGATGGCTGACCAATCTCATCGCCGTGGCGGTGCTGTGCGTGATGACCTTCGTGCCCATCAAGTTCGTGCATCCCCTGCGGGTGACCCATTGGCGCGAGACCACCATCATGGCGACGGTTATATGGGCGGCGCTCACCTTGAGCCTTGTGTTGAGCGCCAAGGACCCCGGCCCCAAGGACACGATCTACACGGTGCAGCTCTGGGCCTGGTGCGCCATCTCGATCTACTTCGCCGCCATCTCGCTGTGGCGCACCTTCGTGAAACGGACGCCTAACCAAGCCGAAGAAGAGCACGGCCACGCAGCTTGACGAAGCAAGCCCCCAAGACCTATATGCCGCTTGCCTCGGCGGGGTAGCTCAGTTGGTTAGAGCACGGGAATCATAATCCTGGGGTCGGGGGTTCAACTCCCTCCCCCGCTACCAAATTTCCATAAACAGTTGAAATATAACGGAAGTTTTGATTTTCCGCAGTGCGAGCTTCCATTTTTTCATACTAGAACTTGATTTCAAAACTTGATTCATCATATTCTGATACGATAACCAGAGAAGATTATCAGGGTAGAACATGGAAAACCAATTGAGATCGAAAGCCCGGCAACGCTTGGACGAGCGCCTCTCGGAGCTCAAGCCGGAAGACAGATTCAAGGCCCCTCCAAAGGGCTGGATCAGGGCGATCCGCGAGGCGCTGGGAATGACGGGCGTTCAGCTCGCTGACCGCATGGGTGTAAGCCCGCAAAGCATCAATGCGCTCGAAATGTCCGAGGCCAATGGTACTGTACAGCTCAACACGTTGCGCCGGGCGGCCAACGAACTTGAATGCACGCTCGTCTACGCTCTCGTGCCGAAAACATCGCTTGAGGGCGCCGTCGGGCAGCGCGCCCGCAAGATCGCCTCCCGGGAATTGGCACGCGTTGCCCACACGATGAAACTCGAGTCACAGGAAACGGATCACGCGGACATTGAGGCGCGGACAGAAACCTATATCCGCAATTCACTGGAAGGAGCGCGATCTCTGGAGCGGGAGGTGACGGATCTCTTTCGCGAACCTGACGACGCAACGCCGCTTGCTCCCGAAGAACGCGAAGGGTTGAAACAAAGCTGGATTACGCATCGCCGCGACCTCAACGAAGCCGAGGAAGAGAATATCCTCAAAGGGTCTGCCTGGGCACATCACCGCCGCGGGCTCAAGGCCACAGACCTGCTCGACGAGACATTCTCAATCGTTCTTCACAAGAGAATGTTTGGCGATGTATGGAAATGGGCAGGTTCGTACCGCAAGACCGAGCGCAACATCGGCATCGAAGCCTATCGCATTGCCGTTGAAGTGCGGAACATGTTTGACGACGTGAAGTATTGGGTTGTGCACGCGACTATCCGCCCGATGAAATCGCGGTGCGCCTGCATCACCGGCTCGTGGCAATTCATCCGTTCCCGAATGGAAATGGCAGGCACGCAAGACTGATGGCAGACCTGCTGGCCGAGAAACTCGGCGGCGAGCCATTCAGTTGGGGCGGAGGCAGCCTCACCGATACGGGACGTCTGCGTGCAAACTACATATCCGCCCTGAAAGCCGCCGACGGCAATGAGTTGCGGCCACTCTTGGCTTTCGCGCGGTCGTAGACCGTGCAAGGAATCGGGCGGGTAATCAGCCCAGATATTCGATCAGCTTCATCGCCGCCGCCGGGTTGCGCTCCTTGTAGCCGCTGATCACGTAGAGAAATACATCCGTTACGGGCTCCACTTTCGAATCTGGAGAAACCGCGCTCAGACCGTCCGGAACTTTTCCCTCGCCCCATCGCAAAGCCCGTCTTGCCCAAGTCTTGAGCTTCGGATCGGAATATCCGTTGGCCTCACTCTCCTGCGTGCCCATGATCCGCGCGTAGACGAAGGGCGCGGTGATGTCGGCGATCTGGGGATAGTCCGAGTCGCCTGCCGTGATCACTGCAACGCCATGCTCCCGGGCGAGCGCTACGAAGTCGGGGTTTTGGAAGCTTTCGTGGCGAACTTCGACGGCGTGGCGGATGGCGAGGCCGTCGACGCGCTTCGGCAGGAGCTTGAGAAAGGTCTCGAAGTCGCCAGGAGCGAACTTCTTCGTGGCCATGAATTGCCAATTGATCGGCCCCAGCTTGTCCTTGAGCCTCGTGACACCGCTTGCGAAAAACTTCTCGATCGAGGTGCCAGCCTCGGCGAGTACCTTCCGGTTCGTCGCGAAACGCGGGCCTTTTACAGAAAAAATAAAATCGTCCGGCGTTTCGGAATGCCACTTGGCGAAGCTCTCGGGCTTCTGCGAGCCGTAGTATGTACCGTTGATCTCGATCGATGTGAGCTTGCGGCTCGCAAACTCGAGTTCGCGCGATTGCACAAGCCCCTTCGGATAAAAGCTTCCACGCCAGGGTTCAAAAGTCCAGCCGCCGACGCCGATGTGGATGCGAGGTTTGGAGGATGCGGTCATCTCGCTTTCGACCTTAAAGCGGTTCCGGCTTAAGTGGAAAGGGGCGTGAGGTTTTCACCGATTGCTTTTCTCAGCGTCGCACCGGACGGCAACGCTGGGAAGCAATCGGTGAAGCAAGCTCACGGCCGTTCCAATTAAGCGGGCTTAACCCATAGGCGCTAACTTAAGGCAAAAACATCCGTCATTCCAGCCAAGCGACGCGCAGCGGAGCGCGAGCTGGAATGAC
>JAAURV010000246.1 GCA_012032065.1 Hyphomicrobiales bacterium | reverse complement strand
GCGCGCCGGATCTTGCCGGCGTGTTCGGCGCAAACCTGTTCTCGGCCTCCGGTACGGCGAACGGCGCGAAGCAGGCGGGCGTTGCCGGCAAGGTGAAGATGGCCGGCTTCGACGCGCCGGAATCCATCGTGGCACAGTTGAAGGACGGCACCTTCGAGCTCACCATCGCCCAGCACCCCGCCGAGATCGGCTACTTCGGCATCGCCGCGGCGCACGCGTATGTGACGGGCAATCCGGTTCCGACCCATATTGGCACCGGATTCACCGTGATGACGGCGGCGAACATCGACGACCCGAACGTGAACCGCTATCTCTACAAGAGCGAATAAGCGGCCGGCATCCGAACGCGGGGCCGCCGGTTTGTGAGCCGGTGGCCTCATTCATCCGCGCGAGGGGATTTAACGCAATGAGCGCATTGGCGGCGGAACCTGTCCAAGGCAAGTCATCCTGATACGGATCGCGGAGTTGCGCGCCTGGGTGTTTCTGGCGCTGCTCGTTGTGTTCTTCGAAATCTGGTCACGCACCGTCTATGGAGTGACCTTCATCTTCAACCCATACAACTTGACCGCCATCGCCGTCGCCGCCACCGCGCCGCTGGTGCTGGCGCTCGGCCAGACTTTCGTCATCATCTCGGCGGGGATCGATCTCTCGCTCGGCTTCGTCATGGGCTTCGCCTCGGTGATCGCGGCGCACACCGCGAACTACGCCGCGGCGCAGCTGGGGCTTCCCGCGCCCGCCGCAATGCTGTTCGGCATCGCCTGCGGCGTCGGCATGACGGTGATCCCCGGTCTCGTCAACGGCTGGCTCATCGCCTGGCTGAAAGTCCCGCCTTTCATTGGCACGCTCGGCATGTACGGCGTGGCGCGCGGCTCCGCCTATCTCTTCGCCGGCGGCATGACCATCGCCATCTCCAATCCCTGGTACAGTTCCATCGGCAACGACCGCATTTATGGCGTGCCCGTGCTGGTGATCCTCGCCATCCTCTGCTGCCTCGTCTTGCACTACCTCCTCTCGCAGACCCGGTTCGGCCAGCACACCTACGCGATGGGCGCGAGCCAGGCGGCAGCGAGCCGCGCCGGCATCAACATTAAGCGGCTGACGCTAAAGATCTACATTCTCTCCGCCGTAATGGCTGGCATCGCCGGTGTGCTTTACACCGGCCGTTTCTCGGCCGGCGCGCCGCAGGCGGGCGAGCCGCTGTTGCTCCTCTCCATCGCCGCCGTGGTGATTGGCGGGGCGAGCCTGTTCGGCGGGTCGGCACCATTTGGGGCACGGTGGCGGGCGCTCTCGTCATCGCCGTCATCGACTACGGGCTCGTCTTCGTCGACGTCGAGCCCTTCTGGCAGTTCATCGCTGTCGGCGCCGTCATCATCATCTCGGTGCTGGTCGACCAGGCCCAGCGCCGCTTCACCGGAGGCCGGCAAGTTGAGTGAGCCCGCCCCCATCCTCGAGGTGAAACACGTCTCGAAACATTTCGGCGGCGTTCAGGCGCTGAACCGCGTGTCGTTCGATATTCATCCCGGCGAAGTGGTGGCGCTCGCGGGAGACAACGGTGCCGGCAAGTCCACAATCATAAAAGCCATCTCCGGCGTCTTCGGCTATGAGGACGGCAACATCCTGCTCGACGGCCAGCGCATCGCCTTCGCCACGCCGCAGGAAGCGCGGGACAACGGCATCGAGACGATATACCAGGACCTTGCGCTCGCCGATAACCTGCCGATCGGCGCAAACATCTTTCTCGGCCGCGAGCCGATGAAAAAGCTCTTCGGTTTCCTCCCCGCCATCGACCGCAAGAAAATGGCTGACGTGGCGCGCGAGACCATGAAGCGGCTCGACTTCCACGTGGAGCGCCTCGAAGCGCCCGTCGCCGCCTTCTCCGGCGGCCAACGTCAGGCCGTGGCCATCGGCCGCGCCATGTATTGGAACGCGCGTCTCGTGATCATGGACGAGCCGACGGCAGCTCTCGGCGTGCCGGAGCAGCGCAAGGTGATCGCGCTCATTCAGTCGCTGAAATCGCAAGGCAAGGGCATCATCTTCATATCGCATAATCTCCGCGACATTTTCGAAGTGGCCGACCGCATCGTCGTCTTCCGCCGCGGCGAAAACGCCGGCGAGCGCAAACCGGCTGAGACGACCGGCGACGAAATTGTCAGGATGATGGTGGGCAAGTAAAGCCGAGCCATGCCATGGCGCGCGAGCAGTCGAAAGGTTCGGTAGAGTCGATCTCCAACGTCGGGAAACCGGCAAGCGGCTGGGCGCGGCCGGCGAGCTCCAGAAGTTCGGGTACGTAATCCAGGCCGAGATGTCCGGCGCTGCGCTGGCCGATGCGGGCTTCGTAGCGGCGGGCGATCTCTGTGGGAGGCGCCGTGCACCAGACTTGCCGCACTTCCGCGATCGCGGCAGCGGCGAGATGTCGGTGCAGTACCTCCTCGGGCTGGAAGCCGAACCACGCATCCATCACCACGGTGCAGCCTGCCGGAAACTCCGCCGCGAGCGCGAACAACGTCTGATAGCTGGCGCGGCCGAGGAGTCGGTTATACTCGCGGTCGCCGGTGCCGAGATGGGCGAAGAACGTTTCCTTGATCGTGTCGAGCGTCAGCAGCGGCCAGCCGCCCGCCGCCGAAATGGCGCGCGCGACCGTGCTTTTGCCCGAAGCCGGCACGCCGTTAACCAGGATCGCTCTCGTCATCGCGATCGCTCCAATGCCGAGAGTCCCGCGCCGATGACGCCCGCCTCATCGCTAAGTTCCGCCGCCACAACGCGGCACTGGAACCACGGCGAAACAGAGGGGAACCGGTCGAGCGCCTTGAAGGCGGAAGCGCCGAGCCCGCCGCCGAGGATTACGATCTCAGGCCCGAATGCGGCGACAAGGCTGTCGATCCCCGCCCTGAGCGGCGCGATCCAGGCCGCGACCGCCGCCGAATTGGACGCAAGCAGCGTTTCGATTATCGTGCCCTTGGGAAGGCCGGCCTCCGCGATGTGCCGCTGCAGGGCCGTGCCGGAGCTTTCGGTTTCGAGACAGCCGGTCCGGCCACAGTTGCAGAGGTGGCCATCGGCCTTGACGGTAATGTGTCCGAGTTGCCCGGCCAGACCGCCGCCATGAAAAATCCGGCCGCCCGAGAGGATCGCTCCGCCGATGCCGGTGCCGATGGTGAGCATCGCGGCGTCCGCAAGATTTCGCGCCGCGCCGAGCCGCGCCTCGGCAGCGAGCGCCATGTTCGCATCGTTATCCGTGAACACGGGAAGCTGGCTCGCCCGGTTGAGCTCGTCCGCCAATGGCAGCACCGAGAGGTCGATAAAACCACCCGAGAGGATTTTCCCTGTCCGCCCATCGACGCGGCCGGGAATGCCGATTCCGATGGCTCTGGTGTCCGCGTCCGCGAAAATTGCGGCTTCGCCGATGAGTGCGGTCAGCAGCGCGCGCGCATCGCGCGGCGTCGCGAAGGATCGATGCGCCAGGATGCGCCCATCCTCCGACACCCGCGCCGTCCGTGTGTGAGTGCCGCCGATGTCGATTCCGATGGCGTTCATCCCCGCGATCAAGCGAGTTGTGCGAGCCGCCGGGGATGGCGCGCCAAAACGGCCTGGATCTCGCGCAAACGCGGCAACGCGCGCGCCACGAGCAGCTCCCGCGTCTTGGCGCGGTCGAGCGACACACAATCCTTCCACAGCGATCGCCCAGCGATCACACCCGACGCGCCGTTGTCCATGGCGATCTCCACCTGCCCCATGAAGGTCGCGTGGTCCACGCCCGCCGAGAGCACCGACCACGGCACCGTACCCGCCAGCTTGGTGATGCGCGCCGAGGCCTCTACCGATCCCGGATAGGGGATCTTCAAGACCTTCGCGCCATGTTCCAGGCAGATGCGCGATCCGCCTTCGATCAGCGCCGGAAACTTTTCGCGGTAGGCCTCGGGGCTTTCGCCTGGCATGGGATAAGTCAGAAACTCCACCACCAACAGCACATCCTCCGCCGCAAAATCCGCGACGCAGCGCTTGATGATCTCGATGTTGTGCGCGTTGCCCGTCATCTCATCGCTCCTGAGATAGACCATCAGCTTGCCGCCGGTGCCGCCGAGCGCCCGCACCCGGCGCGCGTCCACACCCGGCACGAGCTTGGACAGATAATGGCCTTGCGCATCGGTGTCGTAACCCGAGGCATCAAGACCGATCAGCAGCGCCACGTCGCGCGCCAGCGATGCTTCCTCCACCACGCGCGGCACTGCGCAGATGGGGTCCAACAGAACCGACGGCGCCTCCGCCGCGAGATAGCGCACAACGTCTGACTTCACGTCGCCCAGCATCGCGTCGGTAATTTTCTTTTGCGCTTCGGGATCGCTCGCCAGAAGTTTGCGGATGCCGCCGCGTTGATCGCAGGCGATCACCATAATGGCGCCGTTCTTGCCGCAAATCTGCTGGTACCCGCGCAATTCGGCGGCGGTCATTCTGGTCATGGCGGCACCTCGAAACGCTCGGATTGCAAGCGTTCTTGCCGGTAATCGCTCAAAGTGTCCAGAGCGCATCCAGCGCAGGAACAGGTTAGCTCCGATCGGGGAGAGGGGATGAATATGTCCGGCGAGTTGCCGTGGCGTTGAGTTAATTCAACCCCTATTGTTTATTGACATGCATTCGGCTCTGCTCAATAGAGAGTGGAACAACGCAAGTTGCCAATCGGGGGCAGGTAGGTTTCCGATGATCGCTGCCATATCTGTCAATGTAATAGTCCGGCGACTGGACACAGCCTGACGGGCATGACATTGATAAGACGGGCACTGAACGATTGTTGACGACTAACTATCAAAAAGGGAGCGAACTACAATGAAGAAACTGATCGTGGCGGCCGCGGCCGGAGCTCTTATGCTCGGCGCATCCGCAGCGTCCGTCCAGGCCGCTGGCAAGACCATCGCCGTGTCGTGGAAGACCTTCCAGGAAGAGCGCTGGAAGACCGACGAAGCCGCCATAAAGGCCGCGGTCGAAGCCGCCGGCAACACCTACATCTCGACA
>JAAURV010000245.1 GCA_012032065.1 Hyphomicrobiales bacterium | reverse complement strand
TTAGCGCCGCCGAGAAAAACGAACTGGCGAAAACGGCTGCCGCAAATCGCAGCCCAGTACCGCGCCGAGCGAAGGAGACAGCAATGAAGACCTTCGGCCAGCAACTGATCGAAAGCGCCGACGAGGCGCTCGCCATCGCGCGCGGGAAAATGAAGCCGGCGCGGCGTTTCGATGTCGAGGTGATCGACGTCGGCGCTATCCGCCGGAAGCTCAAGCTTTCGCAGGCGCAATTCGCCGAAACTTTCGGCCTCTCCGCCGCTACCATCCGCGACTGGGAACAAGGCCGGCGTCGCCCCGACCGCACGGCCCGCGCGCTCTTGCGTGTGATCGCCAGACGCCCGGAGGCGGTGATCGCTGCGCTGCGGGGCTAGAGCCCCGTTACCAGCGCCTCGGGCTTCGTCGCAGATTTCAGCGCAGAATGCGGAGTGCGATCAGGCGGGCGAGGGTGAAGCGATGGCAAGAAGGAAACAGGGAAGCGATTGAAGCCTGCAACTTCGGTATCGAAAAACCCTGGGCATGATCTCACGGTTCACGGACGCGGTGATCGAAATGCCAATAGTTCAGTGGGCTCGATAAAGCGCTCTCTCTGGCCGGTCGGTGAAGGTTACCCATTTGGCATCCGCCTCCTGGACCTCGGCCTCCCGCAGACGTCTCTACACTTCATCTTCGACCTTATCCGCGGGCTGCGTGCCTGGGATAGCTCCGTTTGAGGGGGTCCCACAACAGTTGCGGACCACACTGTTCGCGCAGCGTGGTAACAGTTCGGTCTTAGCCCGAACCCCATTCAGAGACGTCTCATGCATGCGCGAACACGACATGCCTTGAGACTAGGGGCACCAAAAAAGCTTGCAAAGCAATCTCCTTGCTACCCCCGCTTATTGGGGCATGCGGGAAAGGAGTGCGCAAAGCCATCAATTCAAGTGCTGTGTGCAGTTGAATGCGGGTTTTCCCCAGAGTTTGCGGACTTCATGCTGTCAGCTTAGCGGCGGTGGGGTTGATCGTGCCTGTCACCATGCGGTTCGACCAGCACGCTCTTTCAAGGACACGCTTGAGGCCTCGTACGACGGGCGCGAAACTGGCAGGAGACGAACCATGTTAGCTCCTGTTTCGGCCCCCTCCCGCCCTGCGTCCGTTTGGCGGTTTTCGGCGGTTGCGAGTCCTGGAACACTGTGATACGCACCCCTCGCGGCGGGCAGGGGCTTGGTTCCGCGCGCGTGCCCAATGGGCGCGTGGACTATTCCAATAATCAGGCGTTTCTCTCGCTATTCCAGAGAGTTGAACGCGAAGGCGTGGCGGAAGAGGGATCGTGGCGAACGCGGATCAGAGAGTTTCAGGGGTGCCGGGCCGCTATGCCAGCGCGCTGTTCGAGCTGGCGGGCGAAGAGAAGGGCGTTGACCGGATCGGGGAAGAGCTTGGGTCCATTCAAAAGGCGCTCGACCAGTCGGATGAATTGCGCCGCCTCGTGCGCTCTCCCGTGTTCTCCGCCGAGGACCAGACGGCGGCGCTCGAGGCCATCTGCGACAAGGCCCAGATTTCCGGAACGACGCTCAATTTCGTGCGGCTGATGGCGAAGAACCGCAGGCTTGGCGCGCTTGCCGACACGATCCGGGGTTATCAAACGCTGGTCGCCGTTTCGAAAGGCGAAGTCGAAGCGGTGGTGACCTCGGCCGAGAAACTTTCCGACAAACATGTCACCGCTCTCAAAGCCGCGCTCAAGGCCAGCACTGGCCGCGACGTGCAGCTCACCACACGCGTCGACAAATCCATCCTCGGCGGGCTCATCGTCAAGGTGGGCAGCCGCATGATGGACAACTCGCTCAAAACCAAACTGCAGAATCTCAAGATCGCCATGAAGGGGACCGCCTGATGGATATCCGCGCCGCCGAAATTTCCGCCATTCTCAAGAAGCAGATCAAGGATTTCGGCAAGGAAGCCGAAGTTTCCGAAATCGGCCAGGTGCTTTCCGTCGGCGACGGCATCGCCCGCATCTATGGCCTCGACAACGTGCAGGCGGGCGAAATGGTCGAGTTCGCCAATGGCGTCCGCGGCATGGCGCTCAACCTCGAAACCGACAATGTCGGCGTCGTGATCTTCGGCAACGACCGCGAGATCAAGGAAGGCGACACGGTGAAGCGCACCGGCGCCATCGTGGAAGTGCCGGTGGGCAAGGGGCTTCTGGGCCGCGTGGTCGATCCGCTCGGCAATCCGATTGACGGCAAGGGGCCGATCAAGTCGAAGGAACGCCGCCGCGTCGACGTTAAGGCGCCGGGCATCATTCCGCGAAAGTCCGTGCATGAACCGATGTCGACGGGCCTCAAGGCCATCGACGCGCTTATCCCCATCGGCCGCGGCCAGCGCGAACTGGTGATCGGCGATCGCCAGACCGGCAAGACCGCGATCATTCTCGACACGATCCTCAACCAGAAGCCGATCCATATCGCGGGCCCGGAGAAGGACAAGCTTTATTGCGTCTATGTCGCCTGCGGCCAGAAGCGCTCGACGGTGGCTCAGTTCGTCAAGGTGCTGGAAGACAATGGCGCGCTTGAGTATTCGATCATCGTGGCGGCAACCGCCTCCGATCCCGCACCGTTGCAGTATCTCGCACCCTTTGCCGGCTGCACCATGGGCGAATATTTCCGCGACAACGGCATGCATGCGTTGATCGCTTACGACGATCTCTCCAAGCAAGCCGTGGCCTATCGCCAGATGTCACTGCTTCTGCGCCGTCCGCCGGGCCGCGAAGCCTATCCGGGCGATGTGTTCTATCTCCATTCGCGCCTGCTCGAGCGCGCGGCGAAAATGAACGATGACATGGGCGCGGGTTCGCTCACCGCGCTTCCTGTGATCGAAACCCAGGCCAACGACGTGTCGGCCTATATTCCGACCAACGTGATCTCGATCACCGACGGTCAGATCTTCCTCGAGACCGACCTGTTCTATCAGGGCATCCGGCCGGCCGTGAACGTCGGCCTCTCGGTATCGCGCGTCGGCTCTTCGGCCCAGACCAAGGCGATGAAACAGGTGGCCGGTAAGATCAAGGGCGAGCTGGCGCAGTACCGCGAAATGGCGGCCTTCGCGCAGTTCGGTTCCGATCTCGACGCCGCAACGCAACGCCTGCTCAACCGCGGCGCGCGGCGACCGAACTGCTGAAGCAACCGCAGTTCTCGCCGCTCAAGATGGAAGAGCAGGTGATTTCGATCTATGCCGGCGTCAACGGTTATCTCGACGGTTTGCCGGTCACCAGAGTGCGGGACTTCGAAGACGGATTGCTCCGCATGATGCGCGACAAGCACGCCGATGTGATGGACGCGATCCGCACCGAGAAGGCGATTTCGGACGCGACAGGCAAAACCCTCAAGGCGGCGGTCGACGCCTACGCCAAGGCTTTCGCGTAAGGAACCGGGATGCCCTCGCTAAAGGATCTCAGAAACCGCATCGCCTCGGTGAAGGCGACGCGGAAAATCACCAAGGCGATGCAGATGGTGGCGGCGGCGAAATTGCGCCGCGCCCAGGAAGCAGCCGTTGCCGCGCGCCCCTATTCCGAGCGGATGGCGGCGGTGCTCTCCAATCTTGCGTCCTCGATGGCAGGCAAGGACGACGCGCCAACACTTCTCGCTGGCAATGGCAAGGACCAGGTGCATCTGCTTGTCGTCGCAACGGCCGAGCGCGGGCTTTGCGGTGGCTTCAACTCGTCGATCGCCAAGCTGGCGCGCGAACATGCCGACCGGCTGCTGGCCGAAGGCAAGACGTGAAGATCTTCACCGTCGGCAAGAAGGGCAATGACTCGCTCAAGCGCCTCTATGGCCGGTACTTCGCCGAGGCGGTGGATTTCCGCGGCCAGAAGGCGGTTCACTTCGGCAATGCGCAAGGCGTGGCCGCGAAGATCCTCAAGATGTTCGATGCCGGCGAGTTCGACGTCGCGACATTGTTCTACGCCGAATTCAAGTCGGTGATCTCGCAGAAGCCCACGGCGCTCAGGTTGATCCCGGCGGCTGTCGGTCAGGTCAAGGCGCCCGATCTCGGCGGCGCCATCTATGACGCGGAACCCGACGAGGGCGAAATCCTCGCGGATCTCCTGCCGCGCAACATCGCGGTCCAGGTGTTCCGGGCGCTGCTCGAAAACGCGGCCTCCGAACAGGGCGCGCGCATGAGCGCCATGGACAGCGCAACGCGCAACGCCGGCGACATGATCAACAAGCTGTCGATCAAATACAACCGCCAGCGCCAGGCGCAGATCACCAAGGAACTCATCGAAATCATTTCCGGCGCGGAAGCGCTTTAACGATACCGGAGAAGGACAGAAACGATGGCCAAGAAAGCAGCAGGCAAGAATGTGGGCCGGGTCACCCAGGTGACTGGCGCGGTCGTGGACGTGGCTTTCGATGGAGAGCTGCCGGAAATCCTGAACGCGCTCGAGACCATGAACGGCGACAACCGGCTGGTGCTCGAAGTGGCGCAGCATCTGGGCGAGAACACGGTGCGCACCATCGCCATGGACTCGACCGAAGGCCTGACGCGCGGCCACGAAGTCCGCGACACCGGCCAAGCGATCGCCGTGCCGGTAGGCGAGGCGACCCTCGGCCGCATCATGAACGTCATCGGCGAGCCGATCGACGAGGCCGGCCCGTCGACGGCAAGCACAAGCGCGCCATCCACCAGCTCGCCCCGGCCTTCGTCGACCAGAAGCCGGTGCCGGAAATCCTTCCCACAGGCATCAAGGTCGTCGACCTGCTGTGCCCGTATGCGAAGGGCGGCAAGATCGGCCTCTTCGGCGGCGCGGGGGTCGGCAAGACCGTGCTGATCCAGGAGCTGATCAACAACATCGCGAAAGCCTATGGCGGCTATTCGGTGTTCGCCGGCGTCGGCGAGCGCACCCGCGAAGGCAACGACCTCTATCACGAGATGATCGAGTCGGGCGTGAACAAGCAGGGCGGCGGCGGTGAATCGCGCTGCTCGCTGGTGTTCGGCCAGATGAACGAGCCGCCGGGGGCCCGCGCGCGCGTTGCTCTCAC
>JAAURV010000244.1 GCA_012032065.1 Hyphomicrobiales bacterium | reverse complement strand
AGGTGATCGAGGAGGAGCCGGCGGCTCCCCGGACGATCAAGCCTGAGATCGACGCCGACCTCCAGACGATCAGCCTCAAGTGCCTGGAAAAGAGCCCGGCGAAGCGCTACGCCTCGGCCGACCTGCTGGCCGAGGACCTGGAGCGGTGGCTCGCCGGGGAGCCGATCCTCGCCCGGCCCGTGACGACCTGGACGCGCGGCCTGGCCTGGATCCCGTTGCCGCATAAGGACAAGGAAGGCTGGGCCAGCGAAGGCTGGTGGACGGCCGAACCGCAGAAATGCCTGACTTTATTGAAAGGCGGCCTCATCGCGCGCTACTATTACGTCTATGCCGTGGACTACGAAAAGGGCGGGTCGTGGGGCGGCAAAGCCATGATGTGCATCCGCGATAAGATCTTCACCATCCGCGGAATCGAGAACTGCCCGGAACGCGGTTTTCAGAAGATCGGCTTCTTCGAGGTTGACACGAACGAGGAGACGGATTGGACTGTATCCCTTTCGGGCGAAAAGACCACGCAGGGGCAGTAAGAAAAATCGTGCGACGCAACCGTAAGGTGAAGGTGGTGGCCACCCTTGGCCCCGCATCCTCTTCGCCTGAGATGATCGAGAAGCTGTTCGTGGCCGGCGCGGATGTGTTCCGCATCAACATGAGCCATACGTCGCATCAGCTTCTGACGGAGTTCTACGGCCACATCCGCGGCATCGAGGAACGCCTCGGCCGGCCGATCACCATCCTGGCCGACCTGCAAGGCCCGAAAATCCGCATCGGCACATTCGAAAACAAGGAAGTGCAAATCCAGGCGGGCGATAGCTTCACGTTCGACGGCGACCCTACCCCGGGCAACAAGACCCGCGTCTGCCTTCCTCACCCCGAGATTTTCGCCGCCGCCAAGGCCGGCGACAGCCTGCTCCTGAACGACGGCAGATTGCGCGTGGAAATCCTCTCCGCCGAAACCGGCCGGCTCGACACGCGCGTCGTTTTCGGCGGCACATTGTCGGACCGCAAGGGAGTCAATCTTCCCGACACGGTGATCCCCATTCCCGCCATGACCGAGAAGGACCGTGCCGATCTGGAAGCTGCGGCCAGTCTTGGCGTGGACTGGATCGCGCTGTCCTTCGTCCAGCGCGCCAGCGACGTGGCCGAAGCCCGCAAGCTCGTGCGCGGCCGCTGCGGCGTGGTTGCGAAGATCGAGAAGCCTTCGGCCATCGCATCGCTCGCCGAAATTCTGGAAATCGCCGACGGCATCATGGTGGCGCGCGGCGATCTTGGCGTCGAGCTTCCGCTCGAAACGGTTCCCGGCTGCCAGAAGCAAATCACGCGCGCCGCGCGCCGCGCCGGCAAGCCCGTCATCGTGGCAACCCAGATGCTGGAATCGATGATCGTCGAGCCCGTGCCGACGCGCGCCGAAGTCTCGGATGTCGCCACCGCCGTCTACGAAGGCGCTGACGCCATCATGCTCTCGGCCGAAAGCGCCTCCGGCAAATGGCCGGACAAATCCGTGAGCACGATGGACAAGATCGCCCAGGCGGTCGAACGCGACGAGCTTTACCGCGGCATCATCAATGCCCAGCGCTCCGATCCGCAGCCCACCAGTTCCGACGCCATATCCGCCGCCGCGCGTTCGATCGCCGAGACGCTCAATCTGGCGGCGATCGTGTGTTACACGAGTTCGGGATCGACCGGCCTGCGCGTCTCCCGCGAACGGCCCGATGTGCCGATCATCGCCCTCACCCCCATCACCGCAACCGCCCGAAGGCTTGGCCTCGCCTGGGGACTCCATTGCGTTCTGACTGAAGACGCCCATGACCTCGACGACATGGTGAGCCGTGCGGCAAGCATCGCCCGCACCGAAGCTTTCGCCCAACCGGGCCAGCGGGTCATCATCACAGCCGGCGTGCCACTCCGCACCCCTGGCTCCACCAACATGCTGAGGATCGCCTTCGTCGGCGAACGGTAGGCTCTATAGCGGTGCTTCGAGCCGCTCCAAGGCCTTGAGCGCTTCCTTGGCGGCGGTCATGTTGGGGTTGACCGCAAGAGCCGCCTCGTAGGCCTCTGCCGCAGCCCCGTATTTCCCTTGCCGCTGGAGCACAAGGCCCTTGCCAGCCAGCGCGCCGAAGTGCCGGGGTTCGATTTCCAGAGCCTTATCGACATCGGCCAAAGCCTTGTCGTAGTCGCCCTTCATGAAGAACAGCGTCGCGCGGCGGCTCCAGGCTTCGGCAAATTCCGGATACGCGGAGATCACCTCATCGAGGATTTCGAGCGAAGGATCGATCTCCTTCCGCGCCATGGCCAAGGAGGCCTGGCCCAGCAAGGCCTCGGCCGTGGGCGAATCGCTGTTGGCCCAGATTTGCCAAATGCGGGTCTCGATGCGCGGCGCATCGTCCTCTCCGCCTCTCCGCAGCTCCGCAAACAGCCGGTCGAGGGAATCTTCGCGTTTTTCCCGCGCGCTCAACTGCTTGACTGGGGGGGCCGCGACAGCGGGCGCCACGTCCTCCGCTGCAAAGGTGGCGATTGGCGAGAAAGCCATCGCGGCAGCAAAAACGGCAAACATCAAACGGGCCATGATCCGATCATAGCCCGGTTTGTGGCAAAGTTACAGCCGGGGAGTTAGCCCTGACGCGCCTTGAAGCGGGGGTTGGTCTTGTTGATCACATAGACCCGGCCCTTGCGCCGCACGAGACGGTTGTCGCGATGCCGCTTGATGAGCGACTTCAATGAGTTACGGACTTTCATGGACTTCACCTGAAATGTCGGGCAGAAGCTGCCCCCGAGTTCGGCGCAATCCCTAGCGGCGGCGCTCCACCCTGTCAACCCGGCCCTGCTCCATGTTTTCCAGCCCTGGCCAAGCCGAAACCGCGATTACACTGGCTTTTCTGATCCTTGGCCTCGCGCTGGCTGGCTTGATGGCTTGGCTGGAACGGCGGCCAAGAACCAGCTTCAAACCCCGTCTGGTGCCCACCACGCCAATCATGTTCCTCGGCGTTCTGGTCGCCCTCATAGCGACAGTTCACATTCTCAATCTCTATGGCATCAAGACCGGCAGATAAGTTTCGTACCTCGCCTCGCCTCAGGAGTTGACCCAGGGCAAGTTGAATTCGGCTTTTGCCGATGGGTTACCTCGCGATCGAATCGCGCACCAAACCGGAAGTGAGAGAGATCAGAAAGAAACCGGCCAAGCCGGCCAGGAAAGCGCCGCCGATAAGTGAAATGGGGTCGGGATATCCCGGCGACCACCGGAGTGATTGGGCGAAGCGATCATCACTACATAACGCATTTGGCGCAGCGTGTTGAACCGCGCCTCTTCCATGCTCCGCTGGGTCTCGATCAAGTTTTTCTCCGCGAACTCCTGCTCGGATTTGAGAACCTCGAAATCGCCGATCTGCGCGGCAACGGAGTCGTCGACGCCGGCTAGCCGTTTGCGGCTGTCCACGATCTGCACCTCGAGGGCGGATATGCGCTCTTCGATAACTTGCCGCCGCGGATTGTTTCGGTTCAGTGAGTTGAGCTCCAGGAGTTGCGCCTTCGCCTCGGTGAGCTGGCTCTCAAGTTGCCCGATGATCTGGTTGATCATGGTTGCGTTGTTGGCAGGATCGATGTTCACGTTTTTATGGCGCCATTCCGCCACGGCCCGCCGCGCTTCCGCCACGCGTTGCTCCGCGCGTTTGACCTGTTCTTCGGAGAGCTTGAGCGCGTCATCTCTTGCCCGTTCATTCAGGCGGTCAGCGAACTCGTCGGAGACCGAAAGCACGCCGTCGGCGATGACTTTCGCGTCCTCCGGGGTGAACGCGTAGGCCTCGACGCCCACAACCTGCTCCAGCATGTTGAATTGAACCTTCACCATCTTGGAGTAGTAGCCGAAGATTTTGTCGCGGTTTGCATCCCCGTCGAGCCGCACCAGCGGATCGTCCACGTCGAGCTGCATGCGCTTGATGTATCCGGTCTTGCCTTCCAGCGCTTCGAGGGCGCTGCGGGACTGAAGAAAGTCGCGCACGGCGAACCCATCTGCGAGGCCCACGAGGCCCGCGCCTGCGGACACGACGCTCGTCATGGCGCTACCCATGCCCTGCGCCATTTCACCTGACCTCACCGCAAACTTGGTTTCGCTGATGTAGAGCGGCGTGGCCCAGAGATAGACATACAACCCGGGCAACCACCGCCGGGCCAAGCGTCATCAGCAGGGCAAGCAAAATGCGGCCGAGCCGCCGCCGCCGATGCGTGCGGATGCGCGCCTGCCATGCCCGGCCGTCGTTGATGGTGCGGACGGGCGCTTCCGCCGGTCCTCAGAACTCGTCTTCGGGACTATCTTCATCGTCCTCCCTGGGGCGAACGGCAATTTCGGGCGGGTACCGGTTGATGGCACGTTCGAGGTCGTCATCGATCAATATCTCTCTTTCGGCAAATATCAGGGCACGATTGCAGCAGGATAGCAACTGAATCCGGTTAACGGAGGAGATAATCGCAAGACGCTCTCCAACTCTCTTTTCGAACAGCTCCCACCACATGGCGCCAAATGGCTGGTTGGCGAGCGGCAGTTGACGGTCGAACACATAGGTGTGGAACGATGGCAAGAGACCAAGCGCGAAACTGAAATCACTGCGTTGCTGCGGCGGCCAGTCCCTGATCCGCTTCTCCATAAGATCGGGATAACCCACCGTTTCGATCGCCCATTCCTCTGTCGCGTCAAGGGGCAGCCCATGAATGCGGCAAATCAGGGTCAGAACGTCACGGCCGGTCAGCGTATTCCGGAAAAGCGACATGCGTCCAATTGGCCACGAACTGTGTCCGTCGCGAAGGATTGCCCCATGTTTGGGTAATCTCGTGCCGCACAGCAGATTCACCGCAATCCGCCGAATGTCGTGCCGGTCGACAAGCAAGGCATAGCGGCCGGATGGTATATCGAGCGTCGCGTCGTCGAGCACCAGCGACTGTGTCGCTTCGATCGATGTATAGTCGGTCACATGATCAAATTTCAGCATCGATCGCCGCGCTTCCAGAGCTTGCCGCGGACGGTCGACGTTTTGCCGTTTGGCACG
>JAAURV010000243.1 GCA_012032065.1 Hyphomicrobiales bacterium | reverse complement strand
GCCACACGCCCCGGCGCGCGGCGGATCGAGCGTGTTGCCGGCAACAAGATTTCCGTTACCGACCGTTGGGGTCATACGCGGCTCTTCGATGCCTGCCTCGTCACCGTGCAAAGCTGGGTGCTCACCACCAACATGGAAGTGGAGGAGAGTCTGTTTTCGCCCCGGCTCTGGATGGCGCTCGACCGCACCCGTTACATGCAGTCGTCGAAAACCTTCGTCATGGTGGACCGGCCCTTCTGGAAAGAGAAGGACCCCGCAACTGGCCGCGACCTGATGAGCCAGACGCTGACGGATCGCCTGACGCGCGGCACCTATCTCTTCGACAATGGCGACGACAAGCCGGGCGTCATCTGCCTGTCCTATTCGTGGATGAGCGATGCGCTGAAGATGCTACCGGAAACGCTGGAAGCGCGCGTCGAACTCTGCCTCGATTCGCTCAAGAAGATTTATCCCAAGCTCGATCTCGCGAGCCACATCATTGGCGATCCGATCACGGTCTCATGGGAGCAGGATCCGAATTTCCTTGGCGCGTTCAAGGGCGCGCTGCCAGGCCACTACCGCTATAACCGCCGCATGTATTGCCACTTCATGCAGGACCGCATGCCGCCAAATGAACGCGGCATCTTCATGGCCGGCGATGGCGTGTCCTGGACGCCGGGCTGGGTCGAAGGCGCCGTTCAGACGGCGCTCAATGCGGTCTGGGGAATCATGCATCACCTGGGTGGAGAGTGCGCGCGCGACAATCCGGGGCCTGGCGATCTGTTCGAGGAGCTGAAGCCGCTGGAGTTGGCAGATTGATCGATGATTTTCTCCCCCAACTTGTTGGGGGAGAAAATCTATCCAATCCTCTTCTCAATCTCCTCCATGTCGGCATCGGACAGCCCAAAATGATGCCCGATCTCGTGCACCAGCACATGCGTGACGATGGCGCCGAGGGTTTCTTCGTTTTCGGCCCAGTAGTCGAGAATGGGCCGGCGATAGAGAAAAACGGTGTTGGGCAGCCGTCCAGTTTCGGGCACGGCCTGATCGTGAGCAAGCCCGATGCCCTGGAAAAGGCCCAGAAGATCGAAGGGGCTTTCGGCCTTGAGGTCCTTCACTACGTCGTCCGCCGGGAAATCCTCGATCCGCAGAACCACATCGCCGCAAAGCGCGCGAAATTCCGCAGGCAGGGCCGCAAAGCCGCCTCGGCGAGAAGTTCGAAATCGGAAAGCGAAGGTGCCGTCAGCGCAGAGAGGTTTCGGCGCGTCACCGGTTTTGCGTTACTCGCAGAAAAGAACGCAGGTTCCAGCCTTTTCGGTCATGGCCTGAACCGTTGTGAACCCTGCCAGCGCACCGGTCATTACCGTCAGCGCGACGAGGCCAAACAAAACGCGGCGGAGAAACTTCGCATCCGCCTGAACTGAGCTACCCACTGAGACGTCCCCCGTCAAAATTTAGGCAATCGGTTGAACTTGAGTTCACCATATCGCCGCGTGCGTGACATAATCCTTAACGTTTCGTTCATCAACCGTTAATTGACCGTATCATTAAGAAAATCGGCGGTTGTCACGCGGAGGAGACGCCGCGACTTAACCAATTCAAATTATTAATTTTTTATGTCACAGCCTCGAAGCGGTGCCGTGAATTCCAGAAGCTCACCCAAGGGAATAGAGACATTTCGGGACTGGTTGTGCAACGCACAAAATTGATTTGGGAAGGCCGAACGTGCCCGTTCGAAAGATGCTACAAGGAACAGAGGAGTTCACGCATGCACCCGGAAATCCCGACGAGGATCCTAAGCCGGCTGCGCCCGATCTGCTTGGCGCTTCCGGATGCGCGCGAGGAAGTGGCGTGGACCGGCATACGTTGGCGAATCCGCGCCAAGACCTTCGCCCATGTTCTGATGATCGATGGGGGATGGCCGCCTGCCTATGCGAAAGCCGCAGGAACCGACGGGCCCGCTTGCGTCCTGACATTCCGGTCTACCCTGGCGGCCATCGACAGCGGCGCTTTCCGCGAGCCTCCCTTCTTCAAGCCGGTGTGGTGGCCGGATATCGCGGGCATGACATTGGGCAACCGCGTGGACTGGGACGATGTTTCGAAACTCGTTCAGGCGAGTTACCGGATGCTTGCGCCGAGGAACGGCAATCCGGCTGGACGGCGCCGCAAGCCGATCTCGCCCAGCGCATCCAGCCGATGATGCTGAGAATTCGCGCCCGTCAGCAATCCATTGACACTTGTAAGCCATTCGCTTACAATCAGTTGTGATCAAGACGTTCCGGAGCAAGGCGCTCGCCAAATTGTGGTCGACGGGCCGTACAGCGAGAATTGGCGGCAAATTGCACCGGCGCATTCTTGTCCGTCTTGACCGGCTTGATGTCGTGAGCGCGGCGGAGCAGATGAACCTTCCAGGCTTCGATTTTCATGCCCTGAAAGGTTTTGTTCCCGTTCGTTATACTGTTCACGTCAACAGGCCGTGGTGCATTACATTCGAGTTCGACGAAGGTGACGCGTTTCGTGTCGACTTCGAGCAATATCATTGAGGAAACGTGATCATGTCCGAGTATGCAGCAAGACGAAATCAGAACCGCTGCCCTACCCATCCCGGCGAGTTGCTGCGCGAAGTGATCGAGGCCGCAGATAGGAGCAAGACCGAGATAGCGGGCCTGCTCGGCATTTCCCGGCAGCATCTTCACGACATTCTGAAAGAGCGGAAGCCCGTGTCGCCTGCGGTCGCGGTCCGGCTCGGCAGGTTGTTCGGTGATGGAGCCGGGGTGTGGGTGCGAATGCAGGGAGCTTATGACATTTGGCAAGCCGAACGCGCGCTCGGCCGGGACCTCAAGAGCATAAAGAGGCTCTACGTAAGAGCGGCCTAACTCCGCCTGCGGTCACTGATGTCTTAGTTTTTCAGGTACGGAAACCGCGGATGTCCACGAACCGCCCCGCCAGCGCCGCAGCGGCCGCCATTTGCGGCGACACCAGATGGGTGCGGCCGCGATAGCCCTGGCGGCCTTCGAAGTTGCGGTTGGAGGTGGAGGCGCACCGCTGGCCGGGCTTCAGCTGGTCCGGGTTCATGCCGAGCACATGGAGCAGCCGGGCTCGCGCCATTCGAAGCCCGCAGCCTTGAAGATCGCATCGAGGCCTTCGGCTTCGGCTTGCTCCTTCACTAGGCCGGAACCGGGAACGATCATCGCGTAGGCCAGTGAGCCCGCGATCTTTTTGCCTTCGACGATCTTCGCCACATTGCGCAGATCTTCGATGCGGCCGTTGGTGCAGGAGCCGATCCAGATCACATCCAGCGGAATGTCGGTGATCTTCTGGCCGGGCTTCAGGCCCATGTAGTCGAGTGCGCGCCATTTCGACTGACGCTTGCCTTCGTCGGCGATATCGTCGGGGTTTGGCACCGCGCCTTGAACCGAAACCACATCTTCCGGGCTTGTGCCCCAGGAGACGATGGGCGGCAGCGAAGCGGCATCGAGCTTCACCACGCGGTCGAAATGGGCGCCGTCATCGGTCGAGAGCGAATCCCAGTATTTCCGCGCCGCATCCCACGCCGCAGCCTTGGGCGATTTGGGGCGGCCCTTGAGATAGGCATAGGCCGTCTCGTCCGGCGCTATCATTCCGGCGCGGGCGCCGCCTTCGATCGACATGTTGCAGATGGTCATGCGGCCTTCCATCGACAGATCGCGGATCGCTTCGCCCGCATATTCGATGACCGACCCGGTGCCGCCTGCGGTGCCTATTTCGCCGATAATGGCGAGGATGATGTCCTTGGCGGTGGCGTGGGGAGCGAGCCTACCCTCCACCTCGACCTTCATGTTCTTGGCCTTCTTCTGGATCAGCGTCTGGGTGGCGAGCACATGCTCGACTTCGGACGTGCCGATGCCATGGGCAAGCGCGCCGAACGCGCCGTGCGTCGAGGTGTGGCTGTCGCCGCAGACGATGGTGGTGCCGGGCAGGGTGAAACCCTGCTCTGGGCCGACCACATGCACGATGCCCTGGCGCTTGTCGCGCTCGTGGAAGTATTCGATGCCGAATTCCCGGGCGTTCTCGGCCAAGGTTTCGACCTGGATGCGGCTTTCGGGCTCGGCGATGCCCTTGCTGCGATCGGTAGTGGGCACATTGTGATCGACGACGGCCAGCGTCTTCTCCGGGTGCCGCACGGTGCGCCCCGTCAAACGAAGCCCCTCGAAGGCCTGCGGGCTCGTCACTTCATGCACCAGATGCCGGTCGATATAGAGGAGCGAGGTTCCATCCTCGGCCTCGTGGACCAGATGATCGTCCCAGATTTTGTCGTAAAGCGTGCGCGCACGGGCCATGGCATGTATCCGATGAGTGTTTTCCGGGCTATTTAGCCGCTGACGGACAATACGCAAGCCGCGATGGAGCAACCCCTCGTCCGCACTTTTCGTTGTCTGCGGTAGGAAACTAGCCTACCACGGGACAAAAGGAGAATTCCATATGTCGAATGTCGAGAAAATCAGCGTCGCTCTCACCCCTGAAATGGCAGCCACAATGCGGCAGGTGGTCGAGGCTGGCGAATATGCATCGGCCAGCGAAGTGATGCGCGAAGCCTTGAGAGACTGGAAATCCCGCCGCATCCTGCGCCAGCAAGCTGTCGAAGAACTGCGGCGGCTTTGGGATACCGGTATGGCGAGCGGACCCTCCAGGGACGGAGAGGAAGCCTTCGCCAGATTAGAGAAGCTGCTGACGCGAGAGTTGCTGTGAGTCAGTTTTCTCGTCGATGCTTTTGGATCACCCTTCTCCTGTAAGGAGAAGGTGGCGCGAAGCGCCGGATGAGGACCTTGGGAGTGGCGTGGTCTCATTCTTTTAGCGCTGAATTTGCATCAAGGCCCTCATCCGGCGCGCGCTTGCCGCGCAAGCGGTGCGCCACCTTCCCCCGACGGGGGAAGGGTGACCCTATCACTTCGGCAACAGCGCCCAGTAATCGAGATCGAGGATCACGCCCTGCGTCTGCGCCGTGGCGTCATTGACCGGAAACTCCGTACACGGAAGATCGCGCGTGGCGCGGGTACGGATACGCAGCGCGCCTATATCTTTCCTGCCGTTCGCTTC
>JAAURV010000242.1 GCA_012032065.1 Hyphomicrobiales bacterium | reverse complement strand
CGCAACGAGGGCGGAAAATTCTTCGACGACGCCATGAAGGCGACGATCAACTCCGACATCGGCGTGCGCGTCTTGACCGAAATGCGCGCCGAGAATGCCTGGATGCCGCCAGGCGTCGAGCAATGGGGTTTTGTCGAAAATCTCGCGGCTTTCCTGCAAGGCCAAACCGCGATGACAATCTCCTGGCCACCCTACGGGCGCTGGGCCGCCGGATATGGCACCGATCAGGAAGTGCTGAGCTGGGTTCCCAAAACAACGATCGCCGGCAAGGTCGGCTATGCGCTGCCGCCCGGCGGCCATCCGCAGCTTGCGGCGGGCTTCGCGCTCTCGGTCGCCTCGACATCCAAAAACAAGGAGGCCGCCTATCTCTTCATTCAATGGCTCAACAGCGAAGAGACCAGCCTGCAGCGCGTGCAGCTTCCCTACGCGCTCCGCGATCCGTTCCGCGACTCGCATTTCGTCTCGCCCGAGTATCTGGCGAAATGGCCGGACGCGAAGGACTACCTCGCGGCATTGCAAGCCGGCGCGAACTCCGGTCTTCTCGATCTATCGCTGCTTCAGACCGACAAGTACGAAGAAGTGCTGCGCCAGATGGTCTCGAAGCTCTGGGCGGGCGACGATCCGAAGGCGATCGCCGATGCCGCCGCCGCCGAGTGGGACGCGATCACGGAGAAGATCGGCGTCGACGCGCAAAAAGCCGTCTATGCCGGCTGGGCCGCCAAGAGCGGCGCCTATCCGAAGATGTAGCCAGTGTCCTCTCCTGCGAAGCGGGAGAGGAGGGGACCCATCATGCGTCAGCATGATGGGGAGGTGAGGGTGTGCATTGGCACGTTCTTGACTCACCCTCACCTCCCCCACGGCGCTTCGCGCCGCGGGGGCCCCTTCCTCCCCCGCTAAAGCAGGGGAGGACGTTCGCACATGACCGCCACCGCCAACCCCGACCGCCATTTCAAATACTGGCTCATCGCGCCATCGGTGTTTCTGCTGCTGCTGATCGGACTCTTCCCGCTCGTCTATTCGCTGATCGTGAGCTTCATGAGCATCACGATGATGGAAGTGGACACATCGTTCGCGGGCCTTGCCAACTACGCCCAACTCTTCAAGGACAAACGGCTATGGGAGTCGCTCCTTCATACATTCCTCATTCTCGTCATCGCGCTCCCCGTCGAACTGGCTCTTGGTCTCGCCATGGCCTATCTCTTTCTCGAGAAGCTGCCGGGCCGCCCCCGTCTTCGTCTCGCTTCTGATTCTCCCCACCATCATCTCTCCCATGTCGCGGGCGCGACGTGGGCGGCTGCTGTTCGACAACCGCTACGGCCCGATCAATCAGATTCTGGGCTGGATCTGGGGCGAGCCCGTCGCGGCTCTTTGGACGGTGAAACCAAATCTTGTCTATCCCGCCATCCTCATCTGCGAGATCTGGCAGTGGGCGCCCTTCATGTTTCTCATCCTGCTGGCTGCGCTTTCCAACGTCGACAAGTCGCAAACCGAAGCCGCCGAAATCGATGGCGCAAGTTTCGTCCGCACCTTCCGCTACATCGTGCTGCCCGCCATCTGGCCGGTGATGGCAATCGCGCTCTTGATCCGCGGGCTTGATCTCTTCCGCATCTTCGACATCGTCTGGGCGCTGACTCAGGGCGGCCCCGGCACCATGACGGAAACCATTTCGATCTACGCCTATACGCAAGGCTTCAAGCAATTCGAAACCAGTTACACCGCGGCCATCGCCTTCCTTATCGTCGCAATGCTCACCATCATCGTGACCTGGGCCATCCGCCGCATGGGGCTGGTCAAATGAGCGCTCTTCCCTTCCACCGCCGCCACGACGTGCGTCTCGCCATCCGCTATGCGCTCGCCATCCTCATCACCATCGTCTTCGTATTTCCGGTCTATTGGCTTTTCATCATATCGTTCAAGACGCCCGACGAAATCTTCGCCTTTCCGCCCGTGTGGTATCCGAAGAGCGTCCAGTTCGCGAACTATCGCGTGCTATTCAAGGACGGCGATGCGGAAACGGTGCTCAACAGCCTGATTCTCGCCGGCGCATCCACGATCTTCGCCATGATCCTCGGCACGCTCGCTGCATACTCGCTGGCGCGATTCAAGACGGGCGGCGAGAACTTCGCGGTGTGGATCATCTCGCAGCGCATGATGCCGCCCGTCGCAATCGTGTTTCCGATTTTCCTGCTCTATGTGGCCTTCGGCTGGGTCGACTCGTTCCATGGCCTCATCATTCTCTACACCGCCTTCAATCTTCCCTATGTGATCTGGATGATGCGCGGCTACATCGAAGACATTCCGCTCGAACTCGAAGAGAGCGCTTTGGTCGACGGCTGCACCCGCTGGGAAGTGTTGTGGAAGGTCGTCTTCCCCATGGCGCGCGCCGGCCTGTTCGCCACCGCCGTCTTCACCTTCGTCTTCGCCTGGAACGACTTCCTTTTCGCGCTGGTGTTGACGCGCACGGAGGTGACGACCTTCCCGGTGCAGGTCACGCATTACTTCGGCGGGCAATCGAATTTCTGGGCGAAGATCGCGGCGATGTCGGTGCTCGGCACCATACCTGTGTTCTTCGCGGTGGCGACCATGCAGCGCTTCCTGGTGCGCGGCATTTCCATGGGCGCGGTCAAGGGATAGGTCATGGCGGATCTCAAGGTCAGCGGGCTGCACAAATTCTACGGCAAGTTCCATGCCCTGAAAGGCATCGATCTCGAAGTGCCGTCCGGCGAGTTCACCGTCTTCGTGGGCCCCTCAGGCTGCGGCAAGTCCACGTTGCTCCGCACCGTCGCGGGTCTGGAAGAAGCAAGCGGAGGCCGCATCGAGATTGGCGGCAAGGATGTCACTTGGGCGCGCCCGCGCGACCGAGACATCGCCATGGTGTTCCAGAATTACGCGCTCTATCCCTATCTCTCGGTCGAGGACAACATCGCCTTCGGACTCCGCGCCCGAAAATTCGCCGAAGCCGAAACGCAAAAGCGCGTGGCCCGCGCCGCCGAGATGCTGGGCATTGGCGCTTTGCTCAAACGTTTCCCGCGCGAACTCTCCGGCGGCCAGCGCCAGCGCGTCGCCATCGGCCGCGCCATCGTGCGCGATGCGCTGCTCTTTCTCTTCGACGAACCGCTCTCCAATCTCGATGCTCAATTGCGCGACGACATGCGGGTCGAGATCAAGCGCCTGCATCAGGAACTAAAGCGCACGATGATCTATGTGACGCATGATCAGATCGAAGCAATGACGCTCGCCGACCGCATCGTGCTTCTGCGCGACGGCGTCATCGAACAGCAAGGCTCGCCGCTCGCTCTCTTCGAACGCCCGGCGACAAAATTCGTCGCGGGCTTCCTCGGCAGCCCCAAGATGAACTTCCTCAAGGGCCGCATCGGCAAAGGTGTTGTGACACTGGAAGATGGCGCGAAGCTTCCGCTGCCTTCACCCAAGGGCAAGGAAGGCGGCGCAGTGATTGTTGGCATCCGCCCACAACACATCTCGCTCGGTGCGAAGGGATCGCGGACCGCGCATCATGTGATCGTCGAGCTTGTTCAGCCCACCGGGACACGGCTCCATGCCACGATTCCGTTTGGCGGCTCCACCATCGTCGGCGAGTTCGACGCACACGCCGCCACGAAACCCGGCGCGCAGCTTGCAATCGAAATCGACATGTCCCGCGCCGCGATCATTGATCCCGCGACGGACAAAGTCATCTGAGACAGGAGGTTTTGATGGCTACGCTCACTCGCCTCATGAAGCTCACGGGCACCAACACACCGGAACCGAAGCGGCACACGCTGCGCGCCGGACCCGTTAGCGCCGTGCTCGACAATGGCGCTCTCCGCTACATCAAGTATCACGGCACGGAAGTGTTGCGCGGCATCGGTTATCTCGCGCGCGACAGGAACTGGGGCACCTATGCGCCCGCCATCTCCGATCTCAAGGTGAAGCAAGGCAGGAACGGCTTCACCGTTTCCTACACGGCGCTGTGCAAGGACGCGCAGCAATCGCTCCGCTACGAAGCGAAGGTCGAAGCCAAATCCGATGGCGCCGTCACCTTCGAAGCCACCGGCACGCCAGGCTCGGACTTCTTCACCAACCGCACCGGCTTCGTCGTCCTCCATCCGCTTGAAGGCGTCGTCGGAGCGCCGGTCGAAGTCGTGCACACCGATGGTAAGACCGAGAGCCGCAACTTCCCGGGCATCATTTCTCCAGGCCAGCCCATCTTCGAAATCCGCTCGCTCACCCATCAGGTGCAGCCCGGCCTCAAGGCCACGGTTCTGATGGAGGGCAACAAATTCGAAATGGAGGACCATCGCAACTGGATGGATGCGTCGTACAAGACATACGTCTGTTCGCTGCTCGACCCCTGGCCCTACACATTGAAGAAGGGCGAGCCCTTCACGCAGAGGATCACCGTCTCCTTCAGCGGCAAGCCAAAAAAGAAATCCGGCACGAAGGCGGGCAAGGCCATCGAAGTTTCACTCGGAGCGGTGAAAGGCAGGATGCCACGCTTCGGAATTGCCGTTCCGATGCGCGAAGCCGCCGCAAGCCTTGCCGCTGCCGGACAAATTGCCGCCATGCGCCCGCGCCATCTCGTCTGCCAGATCGATGGCCGCAACAAGGGCCAAGCCGAAGCGGCGGATGCCTTCCGCAAACTCGCGGAAAAGTGCGTCTGCCCTATCACGCTTGAAATCATTCTGCCCGCGAAAGCGCCCGCAAGCGAAGAGATGCCGGTGATCGCGAAAGCGGTTCGCGCTGGCGGCCTGCGCCCGCAAGCGGTCGTTGTCACCCAAACGCACGATCTGAAATCCTTCCAGCCCAATACGCCAAGGCCCTGGGGACCAAGCTATGAAGAGATGGCCGCGGCAGCGCGCGCTGGGTTTCCGGGAGCTGCCATTGGCGGCGGCATGCTCTCGTATTTCACCGAGTTGAACCGCAAGCCAACGCCGCAAGGCATTTTCGATTTCATTACGCACGCTGTATGCCCCATCGTGCACGCCGCGGACGATATCTCGGTCATGGAAACACTCGAGTCGCTGCCATCGATCTTTGCCTCCACCCGCGCCATCATCGGCAA
>JAAURV010000241.1 GCA_012032065.1 Hyphomicrobiales bacterium | reverse complement strand
GGCTGCGAGTTCCTTGCCATTGCCGGCGCGGCGCACGGCTTCGGTCGCGGTGACATCGATGCGCGACACGCCCATCGCTTCCGCAATGGCGCGAAAACGGCGCAGCGCCTCCAGCGTGCGGCGATCCTTCGGGCGCGATCATTCCGGTTTGCGCGAGACCTTCTCCGAGACGGCACAGCGATTTCTCGATGTAACGCGGCAGAGGCGCTCTGCCCAACTGATCGTAGACCACCATGCGCACGGAGTTGGAGCCGATATCGACAATCGCATAATGCGGCTCGCCCGATGTGCCCGCGAGCCCCGCATCGAGGTCGAGCGGCCGTGATGTATCGGCGGAGTTCATGGTACGGGTTCTACGCTGTGAGCTGGATCAAGTCACCACAACATCCTCACCCTGAGGCGCCCCCGCTTGCGTCGGTGCCACGCCTCAGAACGAAGTTCACAAACTCGGCGCTGGCCTCGTGCCCTTCTCTTCCGCGTAAGCAAGACACTCGGCCCATGGCCTTATCGACGCGCATGTCGTCGGTGAATGCAGCGATGCCGCTGCCGCGGCGTTGCCGAGCTCCAGACATTTCCCCAGCGGCCAGCCTTCGTGAATGCCGAGCAGCATGCCGGCATAGAATGCGTCACCCGCGCCCACGCTGCCCGCGATTTCGGACTGCGCCACTTTGACGGACCCCCGCGCGGCCACGCCGCCATTGCGCATCACTGCGATGGCGCCATCGGGATGATGCACGGCGGCGAGCGTGGACACGCCCATCTCCAAGAGTTTGACGCACGCCGTTCTTGCCGCGCGCCAATCGAGAACGCGGCCTTCCGCAAGCGTCAGCCCCGTCACCGCGCCGGCCTCATGCTCGTTCACCACCATGTAGTCGATGAAGGGCAGGCATGGCGGAACCAGCTCGGCGATGGCGTTGCCCGGCGCGGGCACAAGTTCGAGACAGGTTTTTATGCCAAGGTTTTGCGCGGTCTTGAAGATGCGCGGCCATGCTTGCGCGGCATCGAGTTTGCGTGTGATGCCGGGGCTCCCGCCATAGAACAGCTTTGCATTTCCGCTTGCGGGCATCAGGTCGCTTTCCTCGAGCAGCGCGTTGACGCCGGTCTGATGGAAAAATGTCCGGCGGCCGGTCGCGGCGGACGACATGACATGGGTGTGGCTGGTGACGGCGCCCGCGATCCGGCGAAGCCCGCCGGGATCGACGCCGAGAGAGCGCACATTTTCAATGAGCCTCTCACCGTAGGCGTCATCGCCCACAGCGCCGATCAATGCCACGGGAAAAGGCGCGCCGAGCTTTACCAGCCCCGCCGCGGCGTTGACCGGCGGCCCGCCCGCGCCAAACTCGGTGCGCGCGATCGCCGCCACCTGTTCTTCGGCAGGCCAGGTGTCGATGATGTTGACGATGTCGAGAATCGCCGTGCCCACGCAGACGATCCCCGACCGGCTCACTTGCCGAAGCCTTCCAGATTGCGCTCGGTAATGCGCAAATCGTCTTCGAGCCGACGCATGGGCTTCAGATCGCTCTTTAAGAGCGTTGCATGATACTGTTTCACGGCGTTTTCCGGCGTGATCGCGCCTTCGAGCACCGGCCGGAACAGCGCCACGAGATCGAGCGGGCTTTCGGCGAGATTGATCTTGCGGCCGAACAGCGCCACGCGCGCTCCGCTCTTCTCCGATTGCGTGAGCAGCTCGAAGGTATCGCGCGTGGTGCCGGCGGAACCGCCGAGCACGCCGATCACCAGCGACGAGTCGCTGCCCGCCAAATCTTCCGTGGCGCGGCGGCCGTTGAACACCATCTTGAGGAAGATGGGCCGCTCGGCCTTGGTGACGCCCGCGAGGATGCGAAGAATGCTGTCGTTGACGAAATCCGCGGTCTGCTCCGGCGAAAGGCCTTGGGCCGCGTTCGGATTGAACACTTCGAGGAAGTGGCGGAAGCGGAGCTTGGCGGCGTCCTCGCGGAAGCGGGCGTAAGTTTCGATCGTCGTGTAATCGCGGTCGAGATCGTTGTTGAGCGTGATCGAGTAGAGTCCCAGATCGCAGAATTTCTTGACCAGCGCCAGATTGGCGGTGCGGAAAGGGCGCGAGGGATGCGTCGCGTAAGTGGCGCCACGCGGATGCCAGATGTCGGTCGTGTCGTTGGCGCGGATCGCCGCCGTGACCGGCGATTTCGCGAACACGCCGTTATCGGCAAGCAGCTCGATGTTTCCGGCCGAACCCAGCATGATATCCATCTGCTTCTGGCGCACGATGGCTTTCATGGACCCGATGTGCTGCTGGCGGCTGCGGTGGGCGCCGCTGGAGTTGCCGGGTTGGATTGGGCCGTTGGCTTTCACGCCCAGCGCCATGTCGCCGTCTTTGGCGTCGGCAAGAATGAAGGATTTGGGGGTGTAGCGGCCTTTGCCAATGAGGCCGAGTTTTGCGTCGAGGCTTTTCATGAGAGGCAATCTGCTTTCTGTGGTGAGCGCCTCTGAAACACCAGCTTTACCCGATTTGCAATGGCCGGCGGAGGAGGGGCGCTATGTGTGATACCAGCGGCTTGCATAGTTGACTCTTGACCTTGGCTTAATGGCATGGACCGGTCGAATTGAGTCCCCAAGGGGCTTTCGACGGCTCTCCGCATTCGAACGCTATCCGCACATGCCGGTTCAGAATGCCGCTGGCATAAGCCGTTCATAGCGGAGGAGCGGCACTGACGGTATCGGTTGCCGACTTCTTCTTTCGGCCACGTTTTCGAGCCGATACCGTTCGCCCTAACCGTTGTTCCAGCTTTTTACAAACTCGGCGTTGCCCCAGGGACGGCCGATGCCCTCGCGCTTGCGGATATCCTCGAACACCGGATCATTTGCATCGACGGCAAGTGCGGCATTGAGATCGGGAACACGCCCCCGGATTGGGGCCGACACCGTGATCCCGTCCGGCTCCTCGCCGAGATTGGCCAATACGCTTGACCACTGCCAGTCTTCGGGACGGTTCGAGAGACCGGCACGCACGGGAGCTGAGGCAACGTAGCGGAAGGCAGCTTCGATGTTGTCTTCGCCGATGACGATCGAGGAGTAGCGCCCGCCAAACAAATGTCCGCGGCGCTGGGCCTTGCGGTTAACCCAGCTTGCATATTGCCGGGTGATGGCGGCCATGGCGTTGCCGAGCCCCAGGGCATCGCTTGGGGTGACAAGAAGATGAAACCGGCCCGGCAGCAGCGACCAGGCCCAGACTTCCACATAGTTTCGCTTCATCTCGTCGCGTAGAAGCTTGAGGAAGTGCTCGTAATCCGCATCGCTCCAGAAGATAGCGGCGTCGAAGTTGCCATGCTGAGTGACCAGATGCGGCAAGCCGGGAACGATAATGCGGGCGATGCGTGCCATACCGCTTTTATACGGTGACAGGTACGATATTGCAAACGTGCGTTGGGAACGCCGGGCAATCGATAGGATTCGAAGGGAGATGACCTTCCTTGCCCCGGCCCGGTTGGAGACATTGAACCTTTCTGTTGATTTACTGCATTAAATCAATATGATAAGACGGAAGACGTGATTCTCGATTGTTGCCTCATTTCGTTCTCGGGTAGGCAGTTCGCATTTACTCGCATCAGACATTTTGATTCCATTTGTAAAATTTAGTTTTCTTGTCACCTTTTTGGTTCAGAACAGACTCAATAAACGGTGACAATATAATTTTTGCTCTGAATAATTGATGTTTTCCTAGTAGCTGTCACCGATTTCAGTTTTGCGCCTGCGAAGGATCGGCGAGGCCCACGCTTCCCTTTCGCTGCGGCGAAGCAATTCTTCAGCTTGGCGAAGGCGAGAGCGGCGGAGACACACTTTCACCCATCCCCGCTTTGCGGGGAGGGGCCGCCGCGAAAGCTGCGGGGGGGGGGTGGGGAGGCGCAGAGGGGTCGGAACCCAACCTGCCAATTTCATCACGCGCTCCCTCACTTCGTCTTCCCCGCGAAAGCGGCCATCGGATTCACACATCTCGATTGCTCGGGCGAGGTTTGCAAATGGCCAAGCCGGCCTCAAGGCCGCGGCTCGACATTCGGAGTATGTGGCGCGGCCGGAGCGGCGCCGGGTCTTGACCCCGTCTTGTCCATTTGCATGGTTGTCACGACGCAATCCAAGGCGAAATGCGAGCTGCCGATCAACGAGGCGCATTATTTGTCATCGAATGCGTCGTTGCACACATGCATCGCGGGCGAGCGAAGTCAATGACTTGCGCCGCTCCGGCCTTGCGGCTCGATCGGCTCTTCGAGCAAGTCATTGAGTTCGCTTGGCCGCGATGCGACCATCTCACGAGCATTCGGCGGCTCATGGTGGCATGCGAGATGTGTGAACATGATAACCGCTTCGCGGGCAGGGGTAGCCACGCCGCGATGCGGAGAGGGGTGAAGTGCTTCAGGCGGCGGGGAAGCGGTATTCCTTGAATCTGTCGCGCAGCGTGAGCTTGGAAATCTTGCCGGTCGCGGTGTGCGGGATTTCGTCGACGAAGGCGATGTCGTCGGGCATCCACCATTTCGCCACCTTGCCGTTCATGTGCGAGAGGATGGCGCTCTTGGTGACCTCGGCGTCTTTCTTGCGCACGACCACCAGCAACGGCCGCTCGTCCCACTTGGGATGCGGCAGGCCGATGGCCGCGGCTTCGAGCACGCCGGGGCAGCCGACGGCGCGTTTTCGAGATCGATCGAGGAAATCCATTCGCCGCCGGACTTGATCACGTCCTTCGAGCGGTCGGTGACGTTCATGTAGCCGTATTCGTCGATGGTGGCGACATCGCCGGTGTCGAACCATCCGTCGGCATCGAAGGCTTGAGCGCCATCGCCTTTGAAATAGGACTTCGCCACCGCGGGGCCCTTCACCTTGAGGCGGCCGAAGGTCTTGCCGTCATGAGGCAGCGTGCGGTTTTGATCGTCGGTGATTTTCATGTCGACGAGGAAGGGCGCGCGTCCCTGCTTGAGCTTGAGCTGCCACCACTCCGGCTCTTCGAGCTCCAGCGCGCGCGCCGACCTGACCGCAAGCGTTTCCGATGGGGCTCATCTCGGTCATGCCCCAGGCGTGAATGACATCCGTTTCGTACTTGCCGGTAAACGCGC
>JAAURV010000240.1 GCA_012032065.1 Hyphomicrobiales bacterium | reverse complement strand
ATTGACCAAAAAGGTTCGGAAACCGCGCCGGCAGCACCGTCGGCTCCTGCACCGAGCCGTCGTAATTGTCCTGGAAGTCGACCGTGCCTTCGTCGATGTCATCCAACAGCGAGCGTGCCGACTTCGCCAGCCGCGCCTCGGTGTACCGCATCGACGCCGGCATATCGCCGTCGATGGAGCCGAAATTGCCTTGGCCGTCGATGAGCGGCAGGCCCATCGAGAAATCCTGCGCGAGGCGCACCAGTGTGAGGTAGATCGCCTGGTCGCCGTGCGGGTGGTAATTGCCCATCACGTCGCCGACGCTCTTGGCGCACTTGCGATGCGCCTTATCGTGCGTATTGCCTGCCTCATCCATCGCGTAGAGGATGCGCCGGTGCACGGGCTTCAGCCCGTCGCGCGCGTCGGGCAGCGCGCGCGACACGATCACGCTCATCGCGTAATCGAGGTACGAACGCTTCAGCTCATCTTCGACGCTGATGAGCGAGACGCCTTTGGGAGTGGTCGGGCCGCCGTTCTCGGCGGGATCGGACGTGTCTGACACGGATCGCCGGTCTATATCTCTTGAGCTTCAGGAAGGGCTGAAAAGGCGGCCAAAAAACCGCCCTCGAATCTCAGCCAAACTAACATCGTGACGGTCCCGTCGCAAACCAAGGAGACGCCAGTGCGCCCCATCGCCGCCCTTGTTTTTGCAGCCCTTCTTTGCGCCTGCGCCACTGCGCCGATCGCCGATCACGACATGTCGGGCACGCTACAGCCGCGCACAACGTGGATTGTGGGTCCCGACGGGCGCGCAGTGGGTCAGGCCACGTTCTCGGAGGCGCCTTACGGGGTATTGATTCGATTGGAATTTTCGGAGCGGTCGCTGCCGCCTGGTTGGCATGGCCTGCACCTCCATCAGCGCGGCGACTGCTCCGACTTCGCTGAGGGCTTCCAGGCTTCCGGCGGCCACCTCGGCATGGCCTGCCTCCGGACGGCCGAAGCGGATGTTGTCTGCGATGCTCCCCGAAAAGAGCACCGGGTCTTGCGGCACCACGGCGATGCGGCGGCGGAGCTCGGTGAGATCGGCTTGCCGGACATCGAGGCCGTCAATCATTATGCGGCCCTTCTGCGGATCGTAAAAGCGCTCGATCAGCGCGAAGATGGTTGTCTTGCCAGCACCCGACGGCCCCACCACCGCAACCGTTTCTCCGGGCGTGATAACGAAACTCACATTATGCAGCACCGGTGCATCGGGCCGCCCCGCATAGGCGAAACTCACATCTTCAAAACCCACTTCGCCTTTGGGCGGAGACGGAAGCGGTAGCGAGGCAGGGGGCGAGGCGATGGCTGGCCGTTCATCAAGAAGCTCGGAAATGCGTTCGGCAGCGCCCGCCGCAAGCTGCGTCTCGCCCCACACCTCCGAAAGCTGTCCAAGCGAACTCGCCATCAGCACGGCGTAAATCACGAACTGGCTGAGCGTGCCGCCGGTCAGCCTGCCCATGATCACTTCGCGCGCGCCGAACCAGAGCAGCCCCACGATGGCGCCCATGGCGACGAAGATGATTGCCGCCGTCAGTATGGAGCGCGCCATGGTCCGCGATGCGGCGGCGGAGAAAGCCGCATCGGTCTCGCTCGAGAATGCGCCCGACATGTGGGCTTCCTGGACATTCGATTGCACGGCGGTGATGGCGGAGAGCCGCTCCTGCGCGAAGGCGGCGGAGGATGCGAGCGTATCCTGCGCGGCGCGCGAGAGCGAGCGCACGCGGCGGCCATAGATCACCAGCGGCAGCACGGCGAGCGGCACAGCCAGGAGGCCGAGCCCCGCAAGTCTCGGGCTCGTCGCCACCATCATGAAGGCAGCGCCGATGAACATCACGGCATTGCGCAGGAGTATCGACGCGGTCGACGAGAAGGCCGATTTGATTTGCGTCGTATCCGCCGTGAGGCGCGAGACGACTTCGCCAGTCCTCTGGTTTTCATAGAAGCCGGGGCTGAGTTTCAGAAGGTGCGAGAACAGGTCGCTCCTCAGATCGGCGACCACCTTCTCGCCGAGCCACATGACGAAATAGAAGCGGATCGCCGAACTCACCGCCAGGATCGCGACCACGGCCAGCATCGCGAGGAAGTACTGGTTGACGAGTGCGGCACTCTCTTGCGTGAAGCCGTGATCGATCACCCGGCGCACGGCCAGAGGCACGGCAAGCGTCGCAATTGCAGCCGCAAGCAAAGCCACCAGCGCCATTGCCACGCGAGGCTTGTAGCGCATGAGATAGGGCGCCAGCCGGACGAGCGGCCTCAGGTTCCTGCTCTTCGGCCTGCGCCGCGCTTCGTCCTCGAAATTGTCAGCCATCGCCCGCTACTTGCCTCGCCCGAAGCCATCCTGTATAGCCCCCTCCGAAACCACACAACATGAAAGCCTCGTGCGCGACAAATCGCGCCATATCAAGGATTTAGCTATGAAGGACAGCATTCATCCGGACTATCACATGATCAATGTGGTGATGACCGACGGTTCGACGTTCCAGACCCGCTCGACCTGGGGCAAGGAAGGCGACACGCTGTCCCTCGACATCGATCCCCGCACCCATCCCGCATGGACCGGCGGCCAGCAAACCATCCTCGACCGCGCGGCCGCGTCTCGAAGTTCAAGCAGAGGTTCGGCTTTCTGAACAAATAAGGCGAGGCGCCTTCTGCGCCTGCAATTGGATCGGCGGGCAGTCAATTGAGATAAACTCTCTTCCGTCATTCTAGCGAAAACCGGAACCCAGCTTCTTATCTTCTCGCTTGTCGAAAGCTGGTTTCCAGCTTTCGCTGGAATGACGGTTGTGGGGGATCGATCTTGACCGATCAAACTCTGCTTTAGTTCTTCTCCACCATGCAGGCGCCGCCCAAAGCGGTGAGCCTGGCGCAGAGCGTCTCCGCTTCGGCGCGGGTGTCGCGGCCGACTTGCACTTGCACCATGCGGCGGGTGCCCATGCTGAGGTTCTTCTTGCGCATCACCAGCGGCTTCTCGTCACCGAGCAGTGCGCCGTGACGATTGCGGATGCGGCGGAAGGCCTCCAGCGCACGCGATTCCGAGAACCCTCCTGAAAGCACCACGCCCCATGGCCGCCACTTGCCGCGCGGCCGGGCACCGAAATGGGCCTCAGCTCGCGTTTCACCAGCGCCACGCATTCGACACCGAAATCCCCGCCCTTGCCGATGCCGGGAATGGGATGCTCAATCTTTTCATCCTTCCAGATATCCGCGGCACGGCCGGTGATGAACTGCACGTAATCCTCGGTCTCGAGAGGAAGAGAGGACTTGCCCGCGATATAAAGACGTGCGCCTTCCTCGCCAAAATTATAGGCCGCCGCCGCCAGACCGAGGTTACCGAACTTGTTGCGCAGGAACGCAAGATATTGCGCGGAGACCGAAAGCGCTTCCTTGTGATCGAAGGGATCCTGAAGCCCGCGAATGGCAGCGGTGCCCGGCATGAACTGCGCGATGCCCTGCGCACCCACTGGACTGACTGCGCCCGGATCGAACAGGCTTTCCTTCCAGATGAGGCGGGCGAAAAATGTCTCGGGCAAACCGTTGGCCGTCGCGTGCCGCGTGATCAGTCCGCAGACTTCTTTCGCGAAGACATCCTTGTCGAGTTTCGCCACGGGCTTCTGCGGCGGCTTCGGGATGGCCGCGACGGTCTGAGCGGAGGCAACTCCGGTCCAGAGCATTGCAACAACACCGATGGCAGAAGCCAAAGCCTTCATGTTCGTCCCCAATCCTTCCACATCGGAAGGTAGCGGCCAGACGGTAACAACTCAATAAAGGCTAAAATCAGCCCTGAGCGGCGCGGAGGGCATTGGCGAGGCGGTCGAACTGTTCGTTGACCGGGCTTGCCGGGGCGGTTTCGGCCTTGGCCTGTACATTCAGCATCGCGTCGAGTTTCTGGATGCGCTCGTGCAGGCGGAGCGAACGCTCCACCAGTTCCTTCAGATCTGCGGGAATCTGCTCCGAACCCGTGAGATCATGGCCGCGCCCGATATCGTTCAGGCTGATGCGGTGTTTCTCTTTGCGCGCATCTTCGATGGTGAGTTCGCCGGCGCTGATGGCGCGCTGGAGCAGAAGCCATGAGGCAAGCTGCATCAATCGCGTGGTCAGCCGCATGCTTTCGGTCGCGTAGGCAATCGCGCCATGGCGGTCGAGCAGGCGCGCATCCTTGCGGCCCGGGCCATCGAGATAGTTGGCCGTCTGCTCAACGAGGCCCATGCCCTCCTTGAACACCTTCTCGAATTGCTCGGAGGAGGTGAACCTGGTGAAGAAGTTCACGGTCGCCGACTTTGTTTGCTTGCCCGACATGCTCTAACGGCCCCTTACTCGTTTACGCTCAATTGTACGAACCCACCGGCCGATCATGAAGCCTGCTTCATTTCCGGTCAATATCTGGGCCGCATCTGCCTTCGGCACATCCACGAGCAAACCCGATGCCAAAAAAAAGCCGCGTAAAAACGCGGCTTTAAGTTCTAACAGGGAGGCGTCAAACAGAGTGGACAGGAGCCACTCGGACAATCCAGAAGCCTGGATTACACGGATAGAATTAAACGGAATAAGTTACTTAATGGTTAACGCTAACGCTGCGGCCGGCGGAAAAATGCATCCGCGGCGTTCATCGTGGCGAGTTTCTTGGCGATTTCCTCCTTTACGCGGGCGATCTCGGAGTCCAGGGCCTGAATTCGCTGTTCCAATTCGGCCACCGACAGCGGGTCGAGAATTTCGCCGATAACCATATCGGGCTTCTTCTTGGGAAGGTCGTCGAGGTCCATGGGGCGTTTCCTTTCGTGCTTGCCAGTGTGCCTCACGTGGCGATAGGCCTCAAGTTGGGAGTCCCATCATGAAACGCATGAAAGCAATCGGCATCGAAGCGCCCGGCGGGCCGGACGTGTTGAAGATGACCGAGCTGCCGGTTCCGGAGCGCGCGCGGCGAGGTGCTGGTGAAGGTGAAGGCGGCGGGCGTCAACCGTCCAGATGTGCTGCAGCGCAAGGGCGGCTATCCGCCGCCGCCTGGAGCGCCTTCGACGCCCGGCCTCGAAGTAGCGGGCGAGGTTGCAGCGGTGGGGGAGGGGTTCGGCGCTAC
>JAAURV010000239.1 GCA_012032065.1 Hyphomicrobiales bacterium | reverse complement strand
CGCCGGCGTGCCCGGCGCATGCTTATGCTGGACGTAGTCGGTAGTGGAGAGATACATGATGTCCGGCCGCACCGACTCCATCAGTTTCACGCCCGCCGCAAAGACGAATTCGCTGAGATCGGCGCTATAGACCGATGGCAGCGGCTTGCCGACGAAGGCCAGCGCATTGTCGATGCCATGCTCCGTTTTCGTCGTCTCGTTCGCCTTCTCGCCGAGAAGCAGATGCCGGTGAGGCCTTTGCCGAGGAGCCGCCGCAGCTTATCCTTGGCGGTCACGACCGCAACCTTCGCGCCGGCCTTGGCAACGCCGCCAGGATCGTCTCCGCCCGCAGGTACTTCGGATCATTCATCATGATCTCCTGCCCGGCTTCGCGATCATAGAAGTAGTTGCCGCAGATGCCGTGCACGGCCGGCGGCACGCCGGTGACGATCGACAGGTTGTTCGGATTGGTGAAGCTCGGCATCGCCGAAAGCCCGCGCAGGTTCTCGCCTTTCGTTATCATTTGGTCGAGCGCCGGCATCAACCCCCTGGCGCGGGCGATTTCCATGTATGCGGGCTCGCTCCCGTCGCAACAGATGACCACGAGAGGCGCTTTCGGCCAAGCGTAGTCTCTGCCATTCACGGTGACGATGCTGCGGGCCGCGCGCCTGTCCATGGTTCACGAAGCCGGGGAAAGATCGGTGACTTTCATTTCCCCGATCACATCGGCGATCGCATCGACCGCGGCCTCCATCACATCGACATCGACATGGCCGATTGTGCCGATGCGAAAACTTGGCCGTTTGGTGAGTTTGCCGGGATAGATCGCAAAACCCCGCGCCCGCAGTTTCTCGTAGAAGGCCTCGAAGTCGAAGCTGGGATCGCGCGGCGAATGAAAAGTCTGGATGATTGGGCCGGCATTCTCGTCGCCAAGCAGCGTGGTGAAGCCGAGTTTCCTCATGCCGTCGATCAGCGTCCTTGCATTCCGCGAATAGCGGGCATGGCGCGCCGCAACGCCGCCTTGCTTCTCGTGCTCCTTCAGCGCCTGATGGAAGGCCACCAGCGCATGCGTCGGCGGCGTGAAGCGGAACTGGCCGTTCGATTCAAGCCCGCGCCACTGTTCGAAGAGATCGAGCACGACCGAATGCGACTGGCCGCGCGAGGCGTCAAGCAGGCCCGTGCGGCAGAGCACGTAGGAAAAGCCCGGCACGCCTTCGAGGCATTTGTTGGAGGAGGACACCATCACATCGATGCCTTCGCCTGTCATGTCGAGCGGCAGCGCACCGAAGGACGACATGGCGTCCAGCATCACGATCTTGCCGCGTTTCCTTGCCTCCTCTGCGATTTCCTTCACGGGGTTCACGATGCCGGATGTGGTCTCGCAATGCACGAACCAGACATGCGTGACGGAAGTTTCGGCATCGAGAAGATATGCCACGTCCTCCGCTGACGGCGCGGCGCTGTCGCCCTTGTCGATGGTGATGCACGGCCTGCCGAGGCGCTCGAGGATTTTCGCCGCGCGCTCTCCATAGGCGCCGTTGCACACGACAAGTGTCTTGTTCCCCTTGCCGCAGAAGGAGCCGAGCGCCGCCTCGATGGCAAAGGTGCCGGAGCCTTGCATGATCACGCACTGATAGGTGTCGTCGCAGCCGGCGAGGTTCAGCAGCCGCTTGCGGATATCGGCCACCGTATTGCGGAACTCGATGTCGCGCGAACCCCAATCCGCCAGCATGGCGAGCTTGACGGCGCGGGAAGTTGTGAGCGGCCCCCGGCGTCAGGAGAAAACGGCATGTCCTCCTGGCCTTCGGGCCCGTGGAATTGCCGCATGGGAAACATGGCGGGCTTGTTCATGAGAACTCCTCATTGCATTTTCGTGCATCGCGAGCCATCGGTCAAATCGCGCATTTTCAGGACTGCCAACGTCAAGCCGCCTTGATGATGCGTTCGACGTTCTGACGGTGCACGGCTTCATAGGGCTCGAAATAGTTGATCCATCCCGCATTGAGCGGCCCGGCGACGAATTCGCTGAGCGGCGTGCCGCGCAAGCTCTCGCCGGAACGGCAGCGGATAAGGCTTCGCACATATTGTTGCGTGGCGCGGATCAGCGTGCGCGAGTAACCGCCCGCAGCGATGATGTCCGGATCGCCGTGGTTGGGAAGAATGACTAAGGGTTCAAGAGCGAAGAGCCGGTCAAGCTCGCCCACATGGGTTTCGAGGAATTGCGGCTCCGCGACATAGGTGATCGTGTCCTCCAGCGTATCGCCCGCCAGCAGTGTCTGTGTGTCTGGCAGCCAGATCACGGTCGCGTCGTTGCTGTGTATGTCGAAGGTCTTGAGCGTAACCGTTCGCCCACCTACGTCCAGAGTCATTTCTTCATCGAAGACTTCGGTGGGCAAAATGAGCGGATTGATTGCAGGCGCTCCATGCAATGTCCCTGCTTCGATTGCTTCGCGATGAAGCGCCAGATGATCGCGGGTGCGCGCATTCGCGATGATCCGGCAGTCCTTGAACGCTTCATTGCCTGCAATGTGATCGAGATGCCAGTGACTCAGGACCACGGTGATGTTCCGCGCGCCGAGGCTTTCGACATGTTCGCGGATCGCCCTGGCGCGGTCCACCGACACATGCGTGTCGTAGACCAGCGCGGCATTGCCATCGGCGATTGCATAACTCGCGATGCCGAGCGATAGCGCTCCATCTTCGACCCAGGTTGGCGTGGGCGGGAGAACAATGTCGCGTCCCTCGTAGTAGGCGTAGATGCCGGGCGAGAGGTTCAGGATGCGCATGTTTCTGCTCACTTGATTGCCAGCCCCGAAACTCCGATAACGTCACCGAGGCCAGGGCGGAGATTCGATATGTCACTCGGTTACATTCTGCTTGCGATCATCGTCGCGGGTGTTGGCTATCTTGTCTATGCCTACAACGCGCTGGTGAGCAACAAGAACCTCGTGGCCGAAGGCTGGAGCGGCATCGACGTGCAGTTGCGCCGCCGCGCCGACCTGATCCCCAACCTCATCGAAACCGTGAAGGGCTATGCCGCGCATGAGGACAAGCTCTTTCGCGACATCGCCGACCTGCGCGCCAAGAGCATCGCCGGCGGCACGGTTGGCGAGCAGTCGGCGGTGGGGCAAGCAATGTCGGCCGCCTTGGGCCGCCTCTTCGCTATTGCGGAGGCCTATCCGGAACTCAAGGCCGATGCGAACTTCCGCGACCTTCAGGAAAAACTCGCGGGCGTCGAGGACGAGATCCAGTTGTCGCGCCGCTATTACAATGGCGCCGTGCGCATGTTCAACACCATGATCGAGTCCTTCCCGAGCAACGTCGTCGCCAACTTCTTCAAATTCGTGAAAGCCGAGTTCTTCGAAATCGGAGACGCGGCGGCGCGCGAAGTGCCCAAGGTCGACTTCAAGAAGTAGCGCGCCATGCGCAGGCTTCTGCTCGCGCTCTTTGCTCTTTGCTTGTGCGCCGTATCGGCTTTGGCCGAGGAACGCATTCGCAGTTTCAACGCCGATATCCGGATCGATGCGGATTCCTCCATTGAAGTGAGGGAAACCATCGCGGTCAACGCCGAGGGCTTCGAAATCAAGCGCGGCATCCTGCGCGATATTCCGACAACCTACACCACTCGCGCGGGCGTTCGCACCGTCGCCGGATTGGATGTCGTCGGCGTCGAGAGAAATGGCGCGCCGGAAAACTACGCAATCGAAAAACTGTCGAACGGCGTGCGCATTCGCATCGGCAGGTCCGATGTCTTTCTTGATCGCGCCACCCACGTCTATGAAATCACCTATCGCGTCCGCCGTGCGCTTGGGTTCTTCGAGGACTTCGACGAGCTTTACTGGAATGTCACCGGCAATGACTGGACATTCCGCATCGATGCCGCATCGGTCAGGATCGAGCTGCCGCCGGGCGCAGACATCGTGCAATCCGCTGGCTACACGGGCCGTCAGGGAGAGCAGGGGCGCGGCTTCCAAGTGACCGAGGAAACCGGAGCGCGCTATGCGGCGCGAACCACGTCGGCGCTCCAGCAAGGCGAAGGCTTCACCGTCGCGATTGCCTGGCAGAAGGGCATCGTCGCCGCGCCAAGCGAAGCGGTCAAGTTCAACTGGTGGATCAGGGACAATGCCGGTCTCTTCGCGCTGCTGGCGGGCATCGCCGCGGTGCTCGGATACTATCTCTTCGCATGGACGCGCGTGGGCCGCGATCCGCCGGAAGGAACCATCGTGCCGCTGTTCCATCCGCCGGAGGGGCTTGGGCCGGCGGCGAGCCGCTTCATTTGGCGTCAAAGCTTCGATGACCGCGCCTTTGCAGCGGGTCTGGTTGGCCTCGCGGTGAAGAAGCGTCTCACCATCGGCGATGATGACGGAGACTTTTGGATCGAACGCAAAGCAGACAACGGTCCGCCGCTTACGCAGTCGGAAGCGGCGTTGATGCGGGCGCTTCCGGCATCGAGAACCGAATTGAAGCAGGAGAACCATCGCCGCATCGGCGGCGCCGGGGGGCACTCCGCGATTGGCTGGTGCGCGAATACGAAGGTTCGATTTTCATGCGCAATATCGGCTGGTTCGCGCTTGGAGCCGCGCTCTCCTGCGCCGTACTGATCGGGTCCGCGCTTCTGCTGCCCGCGGAAACCGGAATGCTTGGCCTTTTTGCGACGGGCTGGACTGCCATCTGGTGGGGCGTGATCCTCACGGTTGCCTGGGGAGCGATCAAGGGACTCTTCGCCGCCAGAGGGTTTCGCCGCATCGCCTCTGTCTTCCCGCTGCTTTTTCTCATTCCCTTTATGGGTGCCGGAGTAGTTGCGCCCGCCGCAATCCTGTTTGACCAAGGAACGAACCCGCAATTGATGGCCATTCTGGTGGGCGGCATTTTGCTGGGGCTCGCCAATCTCGCCTTCTACTACCTGCTTCGCGCGCCAACGCCGATGGGCCGCCAGTTGCTCGACAAGCTCGAGGGCTTCCGCATGTATCTTGCAACCGCGGAAGAGGAGCGCCTCAAGGTGCTGCATCCGCCGGAGAAGACGCCGGAACTTTTCGAACGCTATCTGCCTTACGCCATGGCGCTCGATTGCGAAAACGAATGGAACGCGAAATTCGCATCCGTGCTCGCCGCCGCCGCCTTGCGGGCGCTGCCGCGC
>JAAURV010000238.1 GCA_012032065.1 Hyphomicrobiales bacterium | reverse complement strand
GTTGGCGAGCAGCGCCGCCGTGAGCTTCCTCTCGGCGGCGGTCAAGTCCGCTGACTTGAGCCGGAGTTTCTCGGCGATGGTTGTGCGCTGCTGCATTCCAATGCGTCCCGGCGGCAGTGTAACGAATTTGACAGCGTTCGGGCAATCTGAAATTATCTCTTCAAGAACGGGCAGGGCAGATGGCGCAATCGCTGTTGGACGGAGAAGACGATCCGGCAATCGTGGTGAACGAGGCCGGGAAATCGCCTTATGTGCTGGTTTGCGAGCATGCCGGAAACCGCATCCCCAGGAAACTTGGTACTTTGGGTCTCGCCGCCGCCGATCTTGAACGCCACATCGCCTGGGACATTGGCGCGGAGCGGGTGTCGCGGGTGCTTTCCCGATTGCTCGATGCGACGCTGGTGATGCAGCGCTATTCGCGGCTTGTCTACGATTGCAATCGTCCGCCTGAAGCCGCCGATGCAATTCCGGTCATGAGCGAGGCAACGGCTGTTCCGGGCAATTCAAATCTGTCCGCGGAAGACAAGATGGCGCGGCTCGGCGAAATCTGCCGTCCTTTCCACGAGGCCGTGACCCGAGTTCTCGATCGACGGGCCGCCTACGGAGTTGCCGCGAAGCTCGTGACCATTCACAGCTTCACCAAGGTCTACAAAGGCAAAACCCGCGATGTGCAGCTTGGCTTTCTGCATGATCGCGACTCCTATCTTGGCGGACGGCTGGTCAAGAGTTTTCCCGGCGTCGATGCAAGGCTGAACGAACCCTATGCGCCGAAGGATGGGGTGTTGCATACTGTGAACCTGCATGCGGCGCCGCGTGGAATCAAATCGGTGATGATCGAGATAAGGAATGATCTGATCGCGAACGAGCGTGGCCAGAACGAGTGGGCGCAGCGGCTGTCCGTGCCGCTGATCCAGGCCGCGAGCTAGAGGAGAAATACCATGGCAAACGGCATGCTGACGCTGGACGAACTCCGCCACGAAGTGAAGGCGGGCGCCATAGACACGGTCGTCGCCGCGATGGTGGACCTCCAGGGCCGTCTCATCGGCAAGCGCTTTCACGCGCAGTTCTTCGTCGATGGCGGCTACGAAGAAACCCATGGCTGTAACTATCTGCTTGGCGTCGACATCGAGATGGAGCCGGTGCCCGGCTACAAGGCGACGAGCTGGGAGAAAGGCTATGGCGACTTCGTGCTGAAGCCCGATCTGGCGACGCTGCGGAAAACGCCGTGGCTGCCGGGAACCGCGCTGGTGCTCTGCGACGTGCTCGATCATCACACCCATGAAGATGTGCCGCATTCACCGCGCGCGATCCTCAGGAAGCAGTTGAAGCGGCTCGAGGCGATGAAGCTCAAGTCCTACATGGCTTCCGAGCTTGAGTTCTTCCTGTTCGACGACAGCTACGAGATCGCCCACCACAAGGGCTACCGCAATCTCAAGACCGCCGGCTATTACATTGAGGACTATCACGTGCTGCAGACCTCGAAAGAAGAGGTCTATATGCGGGCACTGCGCAATGGGCTGGCAGGCGCCGGCATTCCGGTCGAGAACTCAAAAGGCGAGTGGGGACCGGGACAGGAAGAGATCAACGTCAAATATGCCGAGGCGCTGGAGATGGCGGACCGGCATGCGGTGATCAAGAATGGCGCGAAAGAGATCGCCTACGGCATCGGAAAGGCCGTGAGTTTCATGGCCAAGTGGGACTATGGCATGGCTGGCAATTCATCCCACATCCATCAGTCGCTGTGGACGCTCGACGGCAAGCCCGCCTTCTTCGACAAGGGCGCCGGCCATGGCATGTCGGAGACGATGAAGCACTACATGGCGGGCCAGCTCGAACACGCAAGCGAGATCACCTATTTTCTGGCGCCCTACATCAATTCTTACAAGCGCTTCATGGCCGGCACCTTCGCGCCGACGCGCGCGGTGTGGAGCTTCGACAACCGCACGGCGGGCTTCAGGCTTTGCGGCGCCGACACGAAAGCGATCCGCACCGAATGCCGTATCGGCGGCGCTGATCTTAACCCCTACCTCGCCTTCGCCGCGTTGATCGCGGCTGGACTCGACGGCATGGAACGCAAGCTGGCGCTGGAACCGGTGGTCTCCGGCGATATCTACGACACCTCGCGCAAGCTGCGCGAAATACCGAAGACACTGCGCGAAGCGACGTCACTGCTCGACGGTTCCAAGTTCCTGCGCAAGGTGATGGGCGATGATGTGATCGACCACTATGTGCACACAGCCAAGTGGGAGCAGTTCGAATTCGACCGCCGTATCACCGATCTCGAGTTGAAGCGCGGGTTTGAGAGATATTAAAAAAAGACTTTACATACACTTATACAAACACTAAGACGTGTGTTACCGAACATGCAAGGGAGATTTTTATGAGCAAGTACGAGCCTCTTGGCCGTCATCTTCGGCAGCAGCGCTTTGAGAGCGTTCCCATGACATTCAAGGAAATCGAGCGAGTTCTCGGATTCAATTTGCCGGCTTCGAAGCGCTACCCGGCATGGTGGAGCAACAATCCGAGCAACAATGTCATGACATATCAATGGCTTGAGGCGGGGTACGAGACATCTGCGGTTGATCCACATACGGAGAAGCTGGTGTTTCGGCGCCGGTCCGGAGCGACTTCCGCGAAAATGCCAAGTGGAAGTACTCCTTCGCCGCCCTCGGCATCTCAAACACGTAAGTCCATTTTTGGCTGTATGAAGGGCAAGTTCAGCTTAGCCAAAGGATTCGATCCTACATCCCCTATGGAGTTGGATGAGGACTGGGACATTCAATACAAGGCCAAGAAGTGACGGGCCCCGAAAAACTACTGCTCGACACTTGCGTGGTTCTTTTTGCCGCCGGCGGAGAGGAAATTCTGCCAGCGGCACGTATGGCCATCGAAGAGGCGAGCGAGCAGGGCGGGCTGTTCTTATCGCCAGTCAGCGCGTGGGAGATCGGGCTTCTGATGGCACGGGGCAGGCTCAAGTCGACGATGATTGCCATCGATTTCTTCAACGAATTCGTCGAAGGGTCGGGCTGTATCGTGAGTGACATCACGCCAGCGATTTTTGCAAACTCATCTTCCCTGCCGCACTTCGACAATCGCGACCCGGCGGATTGCCTTCTCGTCACAACGGCTAGGGCGTTCGACATGACAATCGTCACCCGCGACCGTGCCATTCTGACTTACGGCAACGAAGGCCACGTCAAGACGCTGCCTTGCTAACACAGAGGAAATACGAGTGACCCTTCCCAACCGCAACTTCAATTTCCCGACCGCCATCAAATTCGGCGCGGGGCGCATCAAGGAACTGGCAGCGCACTGCAAGGCGGCGGGCATCATGCGGCCGCTTCTCGTGACCGATCCGGGCCTCGCAAAGATGGCGATGACGGCGGCGATTGTTGAGGACGTGAAGCGCGCCGGCCTGGCGATCGAGGTGTTCTCGGATGTCAGGCCCAATCCGGTCGAGGCCAACATCACTGAAGGCGTCAAAGCCTACAAAGCCGGAGCGCACGATGGCGTTGTGGCCTTTGGCGGTGGGTCGGGGCTTGATATCGGCAAGATGGTGGCGCTGATGCATGGCCAGACGATTTCGGTGTTCGATCTCGAAGACGTGGGCGACTGGTGGACGCGGGCGGACGCTTCGAAGATTTCTCCAATCATCGCGGTGCCGACGACGGCGGGCACGGGATCGGAAGTGGGGCGCGCCGGGGTTGTCACGCATCCTGTTACACACGAGAAGAAGATCATCTTCCATCCGGCGATCATGCCGAAGGTGGCGATCCTCGATCCGGAACTGACTGTTGCATTGCCCGCGAAGCTCACGGCCGCGACCGGCATGGATGCGCTGGCCCATAATCTCGAAGCCTATTGCGCCCCGTTCTATCATCCGATGGCGGCGGGTGTGGCGCTTGAAGGCATGCGGCTGGTGAAAGACAATCTGCCCCGCGCGGTGAAGAAGGGAAGCGATCTCGATGCACGGGGCAACATGCTGGTTGCATCCGCCATGGGAGCCACCGCGTTCCAGCGCGGGCTTGGCGCCATCCACGCGCTATCGCATCCTTTCGGCGGACTCTACGATGCACATCATGGACTCTTGAATGGCATCGTGATGCCTTATGTGCTGAAGGCGAACCGGAAAAAGATCGAGAAGGATATCGGTCGCGCCACCGCTTATCTCGGCATCAAGGGCGGGTTCGACGGCTTCCTCAAATGGATCGCCGCGCTCAAGAAGGAGATCGGCATCCCGCATGCGTTGAAAGACATCGGCATTGATGCGAAACGGCTCGACGAAGTGGCGGCGATGGCGATCAAGGATCCCTCCGCCGGCGGCAATCCGATAATTTTCACCGAGAAGCAATACAAGACGCTGGCGAAGAAGTGCGTGGTGGGGAGACCTCTAATCCCCCGGCGCCGTTTCGACCACCGCTTCGATCTCCATCTCTCCGCTGTTGAGGAAATCGAGGATCACGGTGAAGCGGTCGTCTTCCTTGAGCGCTTGCCGCAAGCCGATCAATCGCAGATGTCGCGCCGAGGGCCGCATCGGGACGGGCCTGCCCGGCAGCAGTTCGATCTCATTCAGTGCGGGATCGTCGTAGCGGGCGTTGGAGCGAAGTTCGATTACGGCGCAGATCGGCGAACGCGCGGCGACAAGCGCATCGGATTCCTTGCCGTTGTTGACAATTGGGAAGAAGAGTTGTCCGTCGTTCTGCCGCGAGGGCAGTGCCCAAGCATGGCCGATATCGATCAAACCACGCTTGTAGGAGTGGGCGTGCGCGATAGCGGGTGTTAAGCAGAGTATCAAGAAGTGCCGCCGTTTCATTTCGCCATCTTAGCGATTTGGCAGCCTTGCTGCCCTGTGGCATGATGCCTTAGATGCCGAAGGTCTTCTTCACCGCGAATTTGAGACGCCACGTCGATTGCCCGGCGATGGAGGCGGACGGAGCAACTGTGCGGGAATTGCTGGCCAATGTGTTTGCCGCGCAGGAACGGCTCGGCACTTATGTGCTGGACGAGCAGGGCGCGCTTCGCAAGCACATGACAGTGCTGGTCGACGGCAAGCGCGTGCGCGATTGGGAGAGACTTTCGGATCCGGTTCAAGGTTCAAGCGAGGTCTGGGTCATGCAGGCCCTGTCCG
>JAAURV010000237.1 GCA_012032065.1 Hyphomicrobiales bacterium | reverse complement strand
CTCTTGCACGCGCTCCTTGCGGCCAGGCTCGATCGCCCGATTCTTCGCGATGAACGAATAAATCGCCGGCGTGATGAACAACGTGAACATTGTGCCGATGGTCATGCCCGCCGCGATGACGATACCGATATCGAACCGGCTCCTGGCGCCGGCGCCATCGGCGATCAAGAGCGGCACGACGCCGATCACCATTGCGGCAGTGGTCATCAGGATCGGCCGCAAGCGCACGGCGGCTGCCTCCTTGATGGCCGTGTTCTTGTCCAAGCCTTGCGTCTCCTGAAGCTTGTTGGCGAACTCCACCATCAGAATGCCGTGCTTGGCGATGAGCCCGATCAGCGTCACAAGTCCGATCTGCGTATAGATGTTGATCGTGCCCGATCCGATATTGAACGGCGGATTGTTCTGCATCATCCCGTTCACATTGCCCAATATCCACAAGACGAACAGCGCGCCGAACACCGTCGCCGGCAGGCCGATCAGGATGATGAACGGATCGCGGAAGCTCTCGAACTGCGCGGCCAGCACCAGATAAATCAGCAGCAGCGCAAACCCGAACGTGTAGGCAAGCGTGTTTCCTTCGCTCACAAACTGCCGGCTTTCGCCCTTGAAATCGTAAGCCATGCCGCGCGGGAACATTTCGGCAGCCTTCTGCTGCAGGAAGGTCACGCCCTCGCCCACGGTACGGCCCGGGAATGGCACGCCCTGCAGCGTCGCCGAGTTCAACTGCTGGAAGGTCTTGAGGCTGTTGGGCTGCACCGTCTGGCCAAGCGAGATGAAGGCCGATAGCGGCACCATGTCGCCGCTCGCCGAACGCACGCGGTATTTCAGGATCTGCTCGGTCGTCGCGCGCTCGCTGCGCGGCACTTGCGGGATCACCTGATAACTCCGGCCCTCGACGGCGAACCGGTTCACGTTGTTGCCGCCCAAGAGCGTCGCCAGCGTGGCGCCCACATCCTGCATGGTGACGCCCAGCTTGTTGGCGCGGTCCTTGTCGATGATGAGTTCGGCCTGCGGCGTCGAGAAGCGCAAGTCCGCGTTCGTGAAGATGAAGAGGCCGCTCTTCTTCGCTTCCGCATCGATCTGGTCGAGAGTTGCGGCAAGCTGCGCGTAATCGCCGGGATAGGTGATCACGAACTCGACCGGCATTTCACCCGCGCCCACGGGGATCGCGGAAGGCGCCGTCGCAAACGCATTGACGCCCGCGACACCCATGAACTTGCCTTGCAGTTCGCCCAGCACCGACAAATCGGAGCGCTCTCGATCGCCCCAGGGCTTCAGGATCAACCCCATGAACGCACCGTGCGAGGTCGGGAATCCGTTGATGGCGAACAGGTTCTGCCGTTCCGGCACATCCATGAAGATGCCGGTCAATTGATCCGTGTACGTCGTAAGATAGTCAAGATTGGTATGCTCGGGCGAATTGACAAAGGCGAATATGACGCCCTGGTCTTCGGCGGGCGCCAATTCCCGGTTGATGGCATTGTAGAGAACGCCCGAGAGCACCACCGTCAGCACCGCCACCCAGGCAAACACCGAGCGCTGCTTGATCGTGCCATCCAGCCTGCGGCGGTAGAACCGCTGCAAGCCACCGAAGACCCGCTCCACAAGCCGCGCGAACCAGCCCATCTTCTCATGGGATTTGAGCATCTTCGAAGTCATCATCGGCGACAACGTCAAGGCAACGACGCCCGACACGATCACCGCGCCGGCAAGCGTGAAGGCAAATTCGCGGAACAATGCGCCGGTGAGACCGGATGTGAACCCGATCGGCGCATAAACCGCCGCCAACGTGATAGTCATCGCGACGACCGGGCCCGTGATCTCGCGCGCGCCGCGGATCGCGGCATCGAAGGGCTTCATGCCCTCCTCGATGTGGCGGTGGATGTTTTCGACGACCACGATGGCGTCGTCCACCACAAGTCCGATCGCCAGCACCAGCGCCAGCAAGGTGAGCAGGTTGATGGAATACCCGAAGGCGACGAGAATGAGCGCCACGCCGACGAGCGAAAGTGGAATCGTGACCACCGGAATGAACGTCGAGCGCAAGTTCCCGAGAAATAGGAAGATCACCACGATGACGATCAAGCCCGCTTCGGCCAGGGTCTTCGCCACTTCCCAGATCGACTCGTTGATGAACTCGGTCGCGTCATAGGCGATGCTCGCATCGAGACCCTGCGGAAGCCCGCGCTGGATCTCCGGCATCTCGCCGCGCACAGCAGCAATCACGGTGAGCGGATTGGCGTCGGGTGTCGCGCTAATGCCCATGAACACCGCCTTCACCCCATCCATGGCGGCGCTGAAGTTGTTGTTCTCGGGCCCAAGCTCGACGCGCGCGATCTGACCAAGGCGAATGATCGTGCCGTCCCTGCTGGCAACAACGAGTTGCGCAAATTCTTCGGGCTTCTCGAGCGATGTCTGCGCATTGATGTTCTTCTGGGTGAACTCCGCTTTCACTTCGCCCGCCGCGGTCGTGAAGTTGTTGGACGCAAGCGCGTTCCGCACATCCAGCGGCGTGATCCCGAACGACGCCATCTTGTCGGGATCGAGCCACACCCGCATGGCGAAAGTCGAGCCGCCGAGAATTTCCGCCGACGCCACACCGGAGATCGCCTGCAGGCGCGGCTTCACCACGCGGTCGAGATAATCGCTGATCTGCGGCGGCGTCATCTGTTCGCTCTTGAAGCTGAGATACATCAGGGCGAAGCCCGCACCCGTGGTGCGCTTGACGACTGGATCGTTCGAAGCTTCCGGCAGGATGCCCTTCACTTCGTTCACCTTCGAGAGCACGTCCGACAGCGCCCGGTCCGCATCGGCATCGAGCCGGAGCTTGAGCGTGATCGTCGAAACGTTCTGGCTCGATACCGACTCGATCGTATCCACGCCCTCCGTCGAGGCCACGGCCTGCTGCAAGGGCGTGGTGATGAAGCCCTTGATCTGATCGGCGTTGGCGCCCGGATAGAACGTCTGGATTTCGATCTTGGTGTCCGAAACCTCGGGGTACTGCCGGATCGGCAATTTGAATACCGCCTGAAGCCCGGCCAGCAGGATGAGCAGGCTCACCACCGTGGCCAGCACCGGCCGCTTCACGAATATGTCGGTGAAATGCATGGGCGTACGCCTTACTGGATAGTGGCGCTCTCCGACTGGCGGAGTGCAACTGTGTTGTCGATCCTGACCTTCGAACCCTGGTCGATCTTGTTGTGTCCCGCCGTCACTACGCGGTCGCCGGGCTTCAGGCCATCGGCAATCTGCACGCGGCCATTGCGCATGCCGCCCGCTTTCACGAAACGGCGCTCGATCTCGAGTTGCTCGTCCTTGTTGTTCGGGTCGGGCTGTTTCGCCGGCACAACGACAAACACGTTGTCGCCGTAAAGCGTGTAGGTCACCGCGGTCTGCGGAACCGTGACGACGTTCTGCGGTTCACCGGATTCAACCGCGACGTTGGCATACATGCCGGGGACGAGCTTTCCGTCCGGATTGTCGAACGCCGCGCGCACGGTGATCATGCGGCTGGCTTCGGACATTCTCGCATCGGTGGTCGTCACCGTTCCAGAGAAAACCTGATCGGGCCACGCGGTGAACCGCGCTGTCACCTTCTGCCCGTCGGAGATGCGGCCATAGTCTTCTTCGGCCACGCTGAAGTCGACATAGATCGGCTCGACCTTCTGCAGCCACACGACCTTCTGTCCCGGCGCCACATAACTTCCCACCGAAATGCTGCGCAACCCGAGTTTCCCGTCCCACGGCGCGAAAACGGACTTCTGCGCAATCAGCGCTTCGATGCGCTCGATCTGGGCGAGCACCTGATCGCGGGTCGAGCGCAGATTGTCGAGATCGGCCTTCGGAGCAAATCCGCGCGAGGAAAGTTTCTGCGTGCGGGCAATCTCGCGCTCGGCATTCGCGAGCTGCGCCTTGAAGTTCTTGAGCTCCGCTTCGTCGGTCGCGGTGTCCAGTTGAACGAGCTTGTCGCCCTTCTTCACGGCGGTGCCCGATTCGAACAGCACTTCGGTCACCACACCGCCAGCCTGGGGCGCGATGTCGATGCCTTCGGACGCGGTCAACGTACCGATGGCGGTGATCTCAGGCTGCCAACTCTCGGTTTTCGCTTCTTCGGCGGAAACGGTCTGCACCGGCTGCGGCGAGCTCTTGATCGCCGTCTCGATCATTCCCGGCAAGCCGATGAACGACCAATAGCCAATTCCTGCCGCGAGACCGCCGAGGACAAGGGTCACCAAAAGAAAATAGATTGTACGCCTGATCATGATCGCTCTTCCTGCATCTCACTCGGCAGCCGCGGCTGGTTGCGCCGTCTGCTCCGCCAGTTTTTGCTCAAGGTACCTGACACCTGCTGTCAGCACCGCTTCACCGTAGCCGGCCACGAATTCAGCGCCGGCATTTCCGTTGCCCTCGGCACGGCACTCTTCAATACGCTGCAAGTCCTCTTGCAGTTCCCTGATCTGCTTCGCGATCGCGCCACGATGTGGTTATGCGGCAGGTGTTCCGCAAACAGCATTTCGAAAAGAAACTCGGACTTGTACTTGTCCCGCGCGGGCGTCACCTGCAATGAACGGATGAGATGCTGCCTGCCGTTTTCGGTGATGGCGTAGACCTTCTTGTCCGGTTTGCCGGTCTGCTCCTCGGCTCTGACTGTCAGCAGCCCATCGGAGGCAAGCTGGGTCAGCGCCGGATAGATCGATCCGAAGCTTGCCTCGATGAAGTGGCTGAACAGCCCCTCCTCGATTTCCTTCTTGATCTCGTATCCCGAGGCCTCGCCCATCGAGAGAATGCCCAGGCACAGGGTTCTGACGTTCATGGCTATTCCAGTTCGCTATATGGCGAATTGATATATACCGACCCGAGATGGGGTCAAGGAAAAGTTAAAATTGTGGGATTTTGTCCTTCTGTAGGAATTCACCGCACGGTTGTCAAGGGGTGCATCGATGAGTTTTGCTAGACGGTTGAAAATTCATGGTTTTCAGCAACATGTACCGATTGTCTCGCTACCGCTTGTTTTTCCCGCGAGCCTTATCTAAACCCGCGTATAGCGCGGCCGCTGCATGAGCCGCGCGCATAACGGCGCAAGCGAAACACAGGGGGGGCGCATGGACGTATTTCCTCCAGCAGCTCATTAACGGCGTTACTCTCGGCTCCATCTACGGTTT
>JAAURV010000236.1 GCA_012032065.1 Hyphomicrobiales bacterium | reverse complement strand
GTTCAAGAGTTTGAAGGGCGAAGCTGCTTAGAGCACCCGGCGATCAGTTGGAATCAACTGATCGCCGATAAGGTGCTCGAAAATCAATAATTTAGCGCAACTTTCCGCACTCAACCGCTACGCACTTGAGCGCCCGTTGCGCTAGGCGGCAACCGAAAGCGCGCCGCTGCGGATCGCCTTGATGGCCGCGGCGTAATCCGGAGAACTGAAGATCGCGGAGCCCGCCACCAGAACATTCGCGCCGGCGCGCGTGACGACGCCGGCATTCGCCGCGCCGATGCCGCCATCGGCTTCGATGTCGATGTTCCGCCCACGGATCATTTCGCGGATCTGGGCGATCTTCTCCACCATGGCCGGAATGAAGGACTGCCCGCCGAAACCCGGATTGACCGTCATCACCAGAATGAGATCGAGCCGATCCAGCACATGGGAGATAACCGAGGCAGGCGTTGCGGGGTTCAACGAAACGCCGGCTTTCTTGCCGAGTGCCCGGATCGCTTGCAGCGAACGGTCGAGATGAAGTCCCGCTTCGGCGTGAACCGTGATGATGTCCGCGCCCGCATCGGCGAAAGTTTTGAGGTAGGGATCGGCGGGCGCGATCATCAGATGCACGTCGAAGGGAAGCTTCGTGTGCTTGCGGATCGACTGGATTACCGGAAGGCCGAACGAGATATTCGGCACGAAATGCCCGTCCATCACGTCGATATGCACGAAGTCCGCGCCGGCGGCCTCAATGGCTTTCACCTCTTCGCCAAGCCTGGCGAAATCGGCGGCGAGAATCGAGGGCGCGATCTTGAGGGGGCGGATCATCGCGTGCTCCATAAAGGGGGAAGCGGGCAAGATCAATGGTATGTGCGCTCGAAAGGAATCTCCGATGATTGAACTCGTTCTGATGCTGTCTATCCTCGCGGCCCTCACTTTTCCTGGAAGCGCCGCGCATGCAAGCGCCGTTAACTCACAGCACGAAGCGTTTGACGCTCGCCCTCTTCCGCATGCGGTCCCACCAGCGCGCCATGTTCTGGTGGTCGCCGAGCATCTCGATGCCTTCGGGCGTTGTGTCGAGGCAGTTCATCATCGGCGCGCAGAAGAGATCGGCGAGGGTGAGCTGATCGCCGCCGGCCAGAAACTCGCCGTGGCTCATCATCTCCGAGAGCGCTTTCATCGCGGCGCGCGCGTCGGGGAGCGACGAGGCGATCTTCTGCTTGTCGGGGAGCAGGCCCTTCTTCGGCCGTTCGATCCGGTGCATGTAGATGCCCCAAACCCAGCTCAGATAGGCATAACTTTGCAGAATGCTGATCGCCTGGGTCATGCGCGCCCGCGCCAGCGCATTGCCGGGTTGGAGGATGGGGCCGTCATAGGCCTCGTCGATGTAACGCGCGATGGCTTCGCTCTCGTAGAGGCGCACGTCATTGTGGATGAAGGCAGGCATACGGCCGAAGGGATGGATGTCGAAATACCAAAGCCTGGAATCGATGGAGTCGAAGGGGTTCACTTCGACGAGCTGATGCTCGATGCCTTTCTCGGCGAGCGTCAGGCGCACGACCTGCACATAAACGCTGAAGTCCTTGCCGTAGACCTGGGGGAGATTCGACATGGAGAGAGAGTAGAGGGGTTCGAAGGGAAGGGGAACACCGCCGATGCGTCAATGCCCTTCAGCCGCTTCGCGGGCACCTCAGGGCGAGGGTAAATTAAAAACGCCCTCATGCTGAGGTGCCCGGCGCAATGCGCCGGGCCTCGAAGCATTTTTCGATGTAATCTATGCAGCGATCGAGCTATCCACTCTTCCAATCGCGCGTTGCAAGGCGGCGAAACATTGAGGGTCGGTTTGCGTTCCAAGCCCTTCCGCCATGATGGCTAGGGCTTTCGACACCGGCATTGCGGCGCGATAGGGGCGCTCGGCGGTCAAGGCATCGAACACATCGGCGGTGCCGACGATCCGCACTTCGAGCGGAATGTCCCCGGCCTTCAATCCGCGCGGATAACCCTTGCCGTCGAGGCGTTCGTGATGGGCGCCGGCGATGAGCGCCAGATCCTTGAAGGCGGCGATGCGCGCGAGAATGATCTCGCCATGGACGGGGTGCATTTTTATCGCCGCCCATTCATGGTCGTCGAGTTTGCCCGGTTTGTCGAGCACGGAATTTGAGACGCCAAGCTTGCCGATATCGTGCAGGAGTGCTGCGCGTTTCAGCAAGCGCCGCGTCTCGGGCGATTGGCCAAGCTCCTCGGCGATCAAATCGGTGAACAGCGTCACGCGCTCGCTGTGGCCGCTGGTGTAAGGGCTTTTTGAATCGATCACCTGCGCGAATGCGGCGGCGATATCGTCGAAGTAGTCCTCGTCGACGACAACCGAATGCCGTGCCGGCTCAAGTGCGAAGATGTCCTGCTGCAAGGTTTCCGACTTCAGTCCGTCCCAAAAGCCAGGGCGCGACGCTACGCGGTCGAAGGCCCTTGCCAGTTGCGGATCGAACCATGTGCCGGAGCGGTTCCGCACCTCGCGCGCCGCCGCGTCCGCGCCATTGGCGGTCTGAAACACGTCGATCACCTGCGCCATCAGCGCGATGCGGGCATAAAGCGGGATCGCCTCGCCCCGCGCTTTGGTGGGCTGGCCGCTGCCATCCCAATGTTCGTCCAGGAACTGAATGCCCTGCGCCACCGCTTCGCTAAAGCGCATCTTGCGCGCGATCTCGGCGCCGCGCTGGCAGCGGGTTTCGATCAGCTCGCGGGCAAGCTGCCCGCCGTTCTGAAAGATGTTGATGATGGCGCGGAAGCGCTCGGCCAATCCCGCTTGCAAGCCGGTGTGGGAGAGCACGAAACGCAGCGCCTGGGGCAGGCTGCCGTCGATCTGCTTGAAGTCTTGTTTGAAGGTGAGATCGTCGGTGAGATAGAGCTGGCAGATGCGCGCGGCATTGCTGGAGCAGCCCAGGTCTTTGAGCAGCAGGCAGTAATAAAGCTCCCATATCTCTATTTCGCTGAGACCCGCCTCCCGGCCGATGGCGATGCCGATCCAGCAGCAACGTACGCAATGGCCGGGCGGCTGGCCTTCCGTAAGGTCCAGTGCGTGGCTGAGCGCGCCCAAGACTTCGGCGAGGCTGGTTTGCCCGGCATTGCCGGTTGTTGGAATTTTATTGAAATGTTCCATAGGCTTAGGCGTCCCGATCCGTGCGCAAGCCCGCCATCAAGCCATGAAGCTGCTTAAAATGGGGTGTAGCAAGCGGCGAGCCCCGATTCTATTGCATTGCAGCATTAAGATAGAATCATTGTGCAACGCAGCAATGTGTGTTAGGAGCGCGCCGCAAATCAAGGAGGGAACCCCCATGCCCGCAACTGCCAAGTCTTTCGTGAACCGCGACGATCAGATCGCCGCTCTTGCCCATAGCTTCTGGGAGCAGGATGGCCGCCCGGATGGCCGCTCCGAGGAGCACTGGCTCCGCGCCGCCGTTCTGGTCGATGGCGAAGGCGCGCCGAAGGCCGCGGTGGCGAAGAAGGCCGTAGCCGCAAAGAAGCCGCGCAAGCTTTCGTAAGACCAATGTCCTCTCCTGCGAAGCGGGAGAGGACGTTTACGCCCAGCAACTTCCCCTTTCGCCTGCCGCCAAACCGGTTATAACCGCGCCGGACAATTTGGAGGCATAACATGAAAACTCGCGTCGCCATCAACGGGTTCGGCCGCATTGGCCGCAACATCGTGCGCGCAATCTATGAGTCAGGGCGCAAGGACATCGACATCGTTGCGGTCAACGATCTGGGTCCGGTCGAGACCAACGCGCATCTGTTGCGCTACGATTCGGTCCATGGCCGCTTCCCGCACGACGTTGGCACCAAAGGCGACTCGATCTCGATCGGCAGCGATACCTTCAAGGTAACCGCGATCAAGGATCCGGCTCAGCTTCCCTGGAAAGACCTGGGAGTCGACATCGCGCTCGAGTGCACCGGCATTTTCACCGCGAAGGATAAAGCCTCCGCCCATCTCGCCGCCGGCGCCAAGCGCGTCATCGTCTCGGCGCCTGCCGACGGCGCTGACTTCACGGTCGTCTATGGCGTGAACCATGACGGTCTGAAGAAGGAGCACATGGTGATCTCCAATGCCTCCTGCACCACCAACTGTCTGGCGCCCGTCGCCAAGGTGTTGCATGACGCGATCGGCATCGATCACGGCTTCATGACCACGATCCACGCCTATACCGGCGATCAGCCGACGCTCGACACCATGCACAAGGATCTTTACCGCGCCCGCGCGGCGGCCATGTCCATGATCCCGACGTCGACGGGTGCCGCCAAGGCCATCGGCCTCGTCATCCCCGATCTCAAAGGAAAGCTCGACGGCACCTCGATCCGCGTTCCGGTGCCGAATGTCTCGGTCGTCGATTTCAAGTTCGTGGCCAAGAAGAAGACCGGCACGCAGGAAGTGAACGCCGCCATCAAGGAAGCCGCCGACGGCAAGCTCAAGGGCATCCTCGGTTACACCAACGAGCCAAACGTCTCGATCGACTTCAAACACAATTCCAACTCATCCACCTTCCACATGGACCAGACCAAAGTGATCGAAGGCACCATGGTGCGCGTACTCTCCTGGTACGACAACGAGTGGGGCTTCTCGAACCGTATGGCCGACACGGCGGTGCATTTCGGAAAGCTGATTAACTAAGCGAACGCAATTCCACCGAGAAACGGCAGGGGATTCCCTGCCGTTATTCGTTTGCAGCAAGTATTCCGCTCGCACTGAAGAAAATTCTTCTTGCACAATCCCGCACATTCGATTATGCGCGCGCTCCCCGGGATGACACTCTCCGAGTTTCCAGCGGTGCAAGTTCAAAACCTTGCCTGGCGCGCGCCTCTCTGAGGCCGCGTGTACGAAACCGGACGAAGACGCTCCGGGCCGAGGATGTAGCTCAGTGGTAGAGCGCCGGATGAAAATCCGGAAGTCATGGGTTCGACTCCCGTCTTCTTCTCCATTGCGAATAGCTCAGTTGGTTAGAGCAACAGACTGATAATCTGCTTGTCGAAGGTTCGACTCCTTCTTCGTTCCACGGACTGAAAATCCGTTCGGATTGCCCTGATTGAGCCCTCCGGGCCGCGATGGCCCCGCGCCGCGCGACGGCGGTGAAGGCTTCGGCCCGATCCGTCGAAGCAAGGCACTGGGCCGCCGCCCAGACGCTTGCGCTTGGGATGTCCACCC
>JAAURV010000235.1 GCA_012032065.1 Hyphomicrobiales bacterium | reverse complement strand
GTTTGCAGGCCATGCCAGACCGAGTCCAACCGCGAATGGCGACGTCATGACGGCAAGGCTGGGGTGAAACTGGAAAACCAGATCGAACAACTCTTCCGGCGGAGCGCGTTGAGACACGCCGCGACGAGCGGCTCGGCCTCGGCTGCGTGATAGGCTTTCCACCACAGGCTTTCGAGAAGCGCCACATCGGCGAGGAGCGGCAATTCTTCGCTCGTTTCCGATGTTGCGATGAATTCGGGAAAGCTCCCGCCATAATGAATGAGCACGGGATCGGTCGGCAGATTGGCGAGCGCATAGGAACCGGCCAGGGCTGCGAAGGCGGCGTGCCCGGCAATCGTCTCGGTTGCGGGATAACGCACGCGAAGCGCATGAATGAGCGCGCTCGCGATATTGTTGCGGTAGATCGCCATTCGCGGATGCGGCAGCGGCATCGCGAAATTCCGAACAGCTTCGCCGAAGGCTTGCTCGAGCATCATGCCGCCTTTCTCAATGCGGCAGCGATGCCGTCGCGCGCCGGGCTTCCGCGAGCAGTTCCGCGAAAAGCGGCACGTTGTTGTCGCGCTCGATCAATGTGGGCAGCGGGCCCGTGCGGGCGATCACGCTCGCATAGAGTGTCCAAACGTCTTCGCTGACGTTGCTGCCATGGGCGTCGATGAGAACCGGAACGCCGTCCGTGTCATTGGTTGCATCATGGCCCGCGAGATGAATCTCCTGCACGAGATGGATGGGGTAACTCGCGAGATACTCCGACGCGCTCACTTTCAGATTGGCGGCGGAGACATAGACATTGTTGACGTCAAGCAGCAGGCCACAGCCGGTGCGCTGCGCCACTTCGCGGATGAAGTCGGCTTCGCTGAATGAGCTCTCTGAAAAAGAAAGATAGCTTGAAGGATTCTCAAGCAGCATCTGGCGTTTCAGATACGACTGCGTTTCGTCGATGTGATCGCACACGCGCTTCAAGGCCGTGGCGGTGTAAGGCAATGGCAGAAGATCGCTCACGTATCCAAGATCATGCGTGGACCAGGCCAGATGCTCGGAGAAAAGTCCCGGCGCATAACGTTCGTTGAGTTTCTTCAGCCGCGACAGATGTTCCTTCGAGAGACCCTTCGATCCGCCAATCGACAAGCCGACGCCATGCAGCGAGAGCGGATAGTCCTCGCGGATTGCCGTCAGATAGCGGTGCGGCGCGCCGCCATCGCCCATGTAGTTTTCCGCATGAACCTCGAAGAAGCCCAGGGAGGGCTTGTCTTCGAGGATCGTCCGGTAGTGCTCGGCCTTGAGGCCGAGCCCGGCGCGGGCGGGGATGGCGGCAGATTGCATGCGTTGGTTAGGCCGGACGCTCGATGGCTTCGAGAGCGCCAGGGCCATGCGGCGTTTCGGTGGAGACGCAGGTGCCCTTGGGAACGAGCTTCCAGGCATTGCCCTGATAGTCGATGGTGGAGGTTCCGGCACAGCTCGTGCCTTCGCCGGCCGCGCAGTCGTTCTGTCCCTTGAGCGAAATGCCGAAGCATTTCTCCATTTCCGCGGCCTGAACGGCGGGAACTGTCGCAACTGCGGCGACAGCCGCCGACATCGCGCCAGCCAGGGCCAGAAGCGTTGCGCGTTTCGATTTGTCCATTGTAGTCTCCTTTTGTGGAATTGCTCGTGGCCGCAGATTCCGCAATTCCGCACTCAATTGGAAATCAACTCGGCGTTATTGCGCCGCGAGCGGCCCCTGACGGGTGCGGCCTTCGAGCAGGATGACGCCCAGGCCGGTCGCCAGAATGAGCGCCATTCCGATTGCCGCGAACTGATTTGGAATCGCTCCGAACACCACATAACCCGACAAGACGGCCCACAAGGTAAACGAATAGTTAAAGGGAGCAACCGCGCGCGCCGGAGCCAATCTGTAGGCGAGGAAGAGAAAGAACTGGCCACACATGAGCAGGAAGCCTGCGAGCGCCATCAGCCCCACTTGCCTCCCCGTCGGCGCCACGTGGGTCTCGAACAGCGAACTCGCCACCGTCGCGCTCAGCATGACCGTCACCAGCGTTGCCAGTGTCACGATGAGCGCCGGGATGTGGGCGGCAACCTTGCGCGAGATCAAATCGCGGCCGGCCCCGCAAACGGCGGTGATGAAGCCCAGCACCGCATAGGGAGACGCCGCGCTGCCGCCCGGTTGCGCCACCAGAAGTGCGCCGAGGATGCCGAAGGCGATGAGAATGATGCGCAAGGGTCCGATCGTCTCACCCCAGATGAGGCCCGCGCCGGCCAGCACGAAAAACGGGGAAAGTTGAGAGATTGCCGTCAGATCGGCGATCGGCATTCGCGCCAGCGCCACGATGAACGCGAGGATCGCAACGACTTCGCTAAACGAACGCAGCAGCACCCACTTGTCGAGGATCAGCCGGATGTCCCTGCCGTGCCCCATCCAGAACACGATGGGCAGGCACCACAGACAGGCCATGACGCCGCGCATCACCAGCACCTGATAGGGCGGAGCCTGATCTTCCATGACCAGCTTCATGCAACTGTCATTGGCGACAAAGGCGCCGGCCGCAAGAATCATGCAGGCGATGCCGCGGAAGTTTGAATGTGGCATGGACAAGGAAAACGAGCTTTCGAGGAATAGCGCGAAGATAGCGTTACAATTCCATCTGAACAACATCGCGCCGGCACATATCTGGGGTGACCAGTTCGCCCAGCTCGATTGTTGTGGCGATGAATCGCCAAACCGGCGCGATCGCGGCAAAAATTAGTTCCGTCTTGCCCGCGAAAGAGCTTGTGAAGGATTCGATTATTCGGAGCGGTGTCGACGATCTCGGGTATAATACCAGCGGCATTCTGAACTGTCACTTACGGATAGCGTTTGAATGCGGAGAGCCGTTGAATGTCTTCCATGAAGGCCTTCGCGGAATGTCGAAGCTGTCAAGGACCGTTAGGCCGCTTCGCGGCGCGCAAAGCGCGTCCTTGACGGCTTTGACATTCCGGGAAACTTTCATGGAAGACATTCGACGGCGGGTTTTGTTCTGACAACTCAGCCCCGCATGGCCTCAATTCAGCCGGACCAAGTCACCAAGCCAAGGTCAAGAGTCGATTCTGCGAGCCGTTGGTGTAAGTCCAACTGGAAGAAGCGACTTGCATCCGAAATATCTCGAAAATCCTTCTTGACAATGTTCCTATCGTGTTCTATCTGTCCCATCGCTCCCTTCCACTCGAGGGTCCTGCTCATGACGGTGAGCCTGGATGGAAGGGAGGGCAGGTCTGCGGCGGCGGCACTACGTAGCCTCACCGTCCCGGACCCCTGGACTGCCCCCGGCGGGTTACTACGGACCCGTTCCCTATAGGCGGGCTCAAACCGGGATGGTGGGCTCACGCCGTAATCCCATAACCGGGGAGCTGACTGAGGCAGCCAGGGTGAACATCCTGCCGGCGTGAGCGCTGCAAAGCGCATGTTTTCGCGACTTTAAGCCAGTCGCACCCCGCGTTGAGCAGCGCTCACGCACCCCTCGTCTCGGGGGATCGAACAGGAGGCCGAGGCCCGGAAATGCCGGTCCCACAATTCGATGAGTCATGTCCGGGGGATGGCGGCGAATGCGCAGCACGGACGGCAGATCAACAACCAAGTCCTCTCGCTTGAAATCTAATCAAGGCTGCCGCGAGGCCTCCCCGGCTTCCGGAGCGCAAGTCCGGGCTTCACCCTATCGGCGGCATCAGCCTTGCGATCAGGCTTGAGGTGTCCCACCTGCCGCCGCCCGATCGCCTGCACGTCGGCGTAGAATTGGTCCACCAGGGCGGCGACCGGGAGCTTCGAACCGTTGCGGCGGGCTTCGGCGAGGCAGATGCCTAGGTCCTTCCGCATCAGGTCGGCGGCGAAGCCGAAGTCGAAGCGGCCTTCGATCATGGTCTTGTGGCGATTCTCCATCTGCCAGGAGCCGGCCGCACCCTTGGAGATCACCTCGACCACATCCACCATGTTAAGCTCTGCCCTAATCCCGAACTGGACTGCCTCCGCAAGCCCTTGAACGAGCCCGGCAATTGCGATCTGGTTCACCATCTTGGCAAGCTGCCCGGCACCCGGGGGGCCGAGCAGCTTCCGCATCTTCGAGTAATGCAGAAGGGTTGGCTCCACCTTGGCGTAGTCCGCCTCCACGCCGCCGCACATGATGGTGAGCTGGCCGTTCTCCGCGCCTGCCTGACCGCCTGAGAGCGGGGCGTCGACGAAGCCCACGCCCCTCGCTTTCGCCGCCGCGTACAGCTCCCGCGCGACCTCAGCCGAAGCCGTTGTATGGTCTACGAAAACCGCGCCCTTCTTCATCGCCTGGAACGCGCCATCGGGGCCGATGGTCACCTGCCGCAAGTCATTGTCATTGCCGACGCATGCAAAGACGATATCGGCATCCTTCGAAACCTCGCGGGGCGTGGGGGCGTGCAAGCCCTTGTACTTCTCGACCCAAGTTTCGGCCTTCGCGGCCGTGCGGTTGTAGACGGCGACGTTAGCTGCGCTCTTCGCCGCCAAGTGTCCGGCCATCGGAAAGCCCATGACGCCCAGTCCGATCCATGCGATTTTCATTGCCATTTCCGTATGTTGTAAAGGACTTCGGGTTTACGACGCGAGAGCGCGGACCACAATCCGCTTGATCGCTAACGCAGCAGGCGCATTATACGGGCCATGAGTCATGGACATGGAGCTGTTCCCGCGTGAGCATCGAACGGCGCAATTTTCCGCAGTTTTTCATCACCGCGCCAGCGCCTTGCCCTTATCTTCCCGGCCGGCTCGAGCGCAAGGTGTTCACGCATCTGATCGGCCAGGATGCCAAGGCCTTGAATACGCAGCTTTCTCAGGGTGGTTTCCGCAGGAGCCAGAACATCGCCTACCGGCCCGCCTGCGAGGGCTGTGCGTCGTGTGTCTCGGTGCGGGTTCCAGTAGCGAAGTTCAAGCTCACCCGCTCTTTCAAGCGTGTGACCGCGCGCAACAATGACCTTCGCGCGATTCCCTGCCGCGCCAAGGCGACCTCCGAACATTACTCGCTCTTCCGCGCTTACATCGATACCCGTCATGGCACTGGCGGGATGGCCGACATGTCGGTTCTGGATTTCTCGGCCATGGTCGACGACAGCTTCGTCGACTGCAAGCTGATGGAGTACCGCGATCTTGAAGGCCAACTGGTCGCCGCGGTGCTCGCGGATGTGCTGGGAGATGGCCTCTC
>JAAURV010000234.1 GCA_012032065.1 Hyphomicrobiales bacterium | reverse complement strand
GCGTCGAAACGGTGCCCGGAGTCCAGCTTGCGGCGCCGGCCAACGCCTTTTCGCATGCCGTCTGGACGAGGTCATCGGCTACTTCGCGCGACCACACAGGAAATCGCAAACCGCCTGAGCCGAGGCAGCATCGCCAGCAGTTCACTTGCAAATGAATCATCCATCACCGGGAGGGAAACACCACTTCTTCCCTTTGGGCAAGCCGAAGATCAGGCGCATGATCTGCCGCCTTGCGGAATAAATCGGCACACCACACGTTTGCCGTTCCATGATAACAAGGCCAGACGCACCCATGACAACGACCACGCCATTCTCCGGCCCGCTTCCTCACAGTGCCATACGAACGCTGGCCAGGGCCATCTCACTTGCACTGCTACTCATTTTTGGCGCCGGCGTCAGCATCGCGGTCTCGGTTGTCACAAGCGGCGCAGCAATTGCCGATGACGACGACGGCGGCGACGATGGCGGCGGGGGAAGTGGTGGCGGAGGTGGTGGAAGCGTTACGAACGGCGGCAGCAAGGACGGTGTGAAAAACCGGCCTTCGTTCCGTAAGTCCATCAAGCTGAAGAAAAGGGTAAAGAAACCCGTTCGCGCGAAGAAGAAGGCCCACGGTGCGGCGCGCCCCCGGAGAGCTGCGCGGCCTACCATCGTAGCGCTCGACCTTGGCGATCAGGCGCTGGGCACACTACGGAACGCAGGCTATGCGATTCTGCGCGATGAAACGCTCATAGCCGCCGGTATTCGCGTTCAGCAGTTGAGGCTGCCCCGAAACCGGACGGTGGCTGCTGCGAGAGCGGAAATACTTGCGCTTGGGGGCGCCGCGGCCGACCCGAATGCATTCTACCGGCCGCAACAGAACGCTGATTGTGCTGACGAAGCGGCATGCGGAGCCCGTGAACTCATCGCCTGGCCGCCCCAACTTGGCGGGACATGTTCGGCGGATGTCCGCATCGGTGTTGTGGATACGCGCATCAATTTGGCGCATCCGGCACTTTCCGGACAACGAATTGAGACGCTTGATCTGGGTCCTCCCGGCCGCGGGCGTTCGAGCAGCAATCACGGCACGGCGGTTGTGGCGATTCTGGCCGGAAAGGCCGGCGGTATTTCGCCTGGCCTCCTGCCCGGCGCGCAGATCGTGCACGCCGATCCTTATTATCTGGCAAGGTCGGGCGGCGATGTTGCGGAAGTGATCGACATCGTCAGGTCGATCGGATGCACTGATGCAGCGCCGTGTCGGTGTCATCAATCTGAGCCTAGCGGGCCGGCCCACACGGTGGTTGAAGAGGTTTTGCGCCGGGCGAATGTTGCGGGCATTGTCGCCGTGGCCGCGGTCGGCAACGCCGGACCTCGCGCCGCGCCACAATTTCCCGCGGCCTATGAGATGACAGTCTCGGTGACGGCATTGAGCAGCGAGCTTGCGGTTTATCGCCGGGCCGGACAGGGAGCGCATGTTGATTTTTCCGCCCCCGGTGTTGCCGTTGAAGTTGCGGAGGGTGCCAAGGGCACGGTGCGGAAGTCGGGGACGTCGTTTGCCGTGCCCTACATTACCGCGAGCCTCGCCGTGATCCGGGGCGGAAGACCGTCTTTGGCAGTTGACGAAAGCATAGCGCAACTCGCTCGCACGGCCCGCGATCTTGGCGAACCCGGCAAGGACCCAGTTTATGGCTGGGGCCTGCCGCAGCTCAGCGGTGTCTGCGGGGGTCAGGGCTGACTACTTGAGGCTGGCAATATACTCGCCGATGGCGGCCAAATCGGCTTCCGGCAGTTTCGCCATGTTCCGCTGCACCTGGCCCATGCCGCCTGACGAGATTTTGTCGTAGCCCATCACCTCGCCGTACTGCAGGGCGCTGGCGATATCCTTGGCGTCCTTGCACGGCGCGCGACGAGATCGAGAAGCGAGGGCACCTTGCCTTCTCCCTCGGGGTGCGGTCCGCCCGCGAAGCGCTTCGACGTATCGCTCGACATGAAGATCGTGCGCGGGGTGTGGCATTCCTGGCAGTGGCCGGGGCCATTCACGAGATAGGAGCCGCGGTTCCAGCTTTCGCTTTGCGCCGCATCGGCAACCCATGCAGTTGTGTCCAAGCCGATCCATTTCCATGCGCCAAGGCCACGGCGCAGCAGGAAGGGCAGGGGAATTTCGGATGCCTTCGCGGGCGCCGCTACCGCCGGCAGCGTCGCAAGATAGGCCTTGATGTCGAGCACGTCCTCGATCTTCATCTTGGCATAGGATGTGTAGGGAAATGCCGGGATCAGATGCCGGTTGCCCTTACCGATGCCGCGCTGCACGGCATTGACGAACTCCAGGTCAGTCCAAAGGCCTAGTCCCGTCTCTTTGTCGGGCGTCAGGTTCGGCGCATAGAGCGTACCGATGGGTGTCTTGAGCGGCGTTCCGCCAGCCGGCAAAGCGGCATCCACACTCGTCAGCTCCGGCCCCGGCTTGTGGCAGGAGTGGCAGCCTGCAGCGTTGTAAAGTTTCTCGCCATTGGCCACGTCAGGCGTGCGCGCCGGGATCGCCGCCGCATCGAGCGGCCTGGGCATGGACACAAGCCAGAATACGATCAGTCCCAGCACTGCAAGCAGCGCCAGGACCGTCAGACTGCGTCGTCCAAAAAGCCTCAGGGCTTACTCCTTCGGGCGGCGGAACTTCTCGTGGCAACCTTGGCAGCCGTCCCCGACTGCAGGGAATGCTGCCTTGAACGCGGCTTCATCGGCGGTCGTCTTAAGCGCCTGCATGGCAGTATAAGACTTGTTGCCCGCCGCTTCAAAGCCCGCCTTGTCGGACCAGATTTCCGGCTTCGCATAGGTTTCGACCGTGCCCTTCATTGAATCTTCCGGCCAGAACTCGGCCCAGTTGGCGCAACCGGCTCCTGCCGCATCTATGGCGGCGGTGACGGCGGCGGCATCGTATGGCTTTTCGCCCTTCATCATCGGCACGGCCACGCCCATCATCTTGCCCTGTCCCTTCATGCATTCCTGGCGGGCCTTGATCGCGTCGTCGCCGCTGAGCGCTGCATAAGCAACGGTGATTCCAACGCCCAGAATGGCGGCGCTGGCGGTCATGGTTTTCACAAGGGTAGCAAGTCGCATTTGGCTCTTTCCTCCATAAAAAGTGTCGACGATGGGGATTCCCCGCAATTAATGTTACGCCACCAGTTGCAGATTATTCCATCACAAGTGTGTGACGGCAAGCCCCGAAACTATCCCTTCACCATATCCGTAAGTTTCCGAAGATTGGCCCCGAGACCGGCGGTTTTTTCGCATGAATGGCGGATGAACGCCGCGTTCGGAGTGGGTTCAAACGGATGAGCTTAGGGTTTCCTTAGAAGGGTGACGCTAGACCATTCAATAAGGAATGGGCTGACAGAACCCTGACAGGGAAACTAGGTGGTGTCATGAACAAGGACGTAACTCGTCAATCGCGAAGCCAAATTGGGAAGGCCAAGCACCTGAGCCCCGAGCTCAGCGAATTTCTGCACATGCTCACCGCGCTCGAAGGCCGGTTCGCGGAAGATCCGGTGGTTCACCCGGCTACCTGAAACCAATCTTTTCTTTCACTGTTCAACTTCATCGCATGCAAAGCCGCGCGTTTCGGCATCTTTGCCGCCCTCGCTTCATCCGCGCGCGAGGCAAAAGAAGCCGCCTCTTCCCTTTTTCGCTGCATCCGCCTAGTCATCGTCCCCGAAAGTCCCGGTAGCTCAGCCGGATAGAGCACAGGTTTCCTAAACCTGGGGTCAGGGGTTCGAATCCCTTCCGGGACGCCATCTCGAAGCTCGGGTCTTCCGGATCACGCCATCAATTCACCGATAGTCTCGAACAGCCGCGCGGGCCGGAGCGGTTTGGAGAGGTACACGATATTCTCGCGCGCCAGTTCGGCGCCGAGTTCGGCGCTTTGATCGGCCGTGATCATGATGCCCGGCAGCTTGGCTCCGCATGCCGCGCGGATCCGGCGCACGGCTTCCAGTCCCGTGCCGTTGTCCAGGTGATAATCGGCGATCACCATGTTGGGCATGGCTTCAAGCGTTTCGAGCGCTTCCAAGGCTTCTTCGGCGCTGACCGTCGGAATGGCGTGATAGTCCCGCGCCTCCAACAGTTCGATCATGCCTTCGAGAATTTGCAGATCGTTCTCGATCACAATGATCATCGGCTTGCGTGGCACCATGTGCCGCCGCGGCATAACGATGGTCCCGGCAATCCGCGCTTCGCCGGGCCCGGAAAGCGGAACCTCGATGGCAAAGCACGACCCCGACCCCACGCGCGAGCGCAGCAGCACGCGGTGGCCCAGGAGGTTCGCCACGCGGTCCACGATCGCCAAACCCAGTCCCATGGCTTTGCCTTCGCGGGCATACTCGCTGTGCAGCTGGCGGAACTCTTCGAAGATCACTTCGCGCGTGCCTTCGGGAATGCCGGGGCCGGTGTCCCAAACTTCGATGGAGACGGTGTGTCCGCGCCGCCGCGCGCCGATCAATACCTTGCCTTTCTCGGTGTAACGGATGGCATTGGACAGAAGATTCTGCACGATGCGGCGAAGCAGGCCAGGATCGCTTCTCACCCAAGCCTTGGTCGATACGTGGCGAAGCGCCAGTCCCTTGCGCTCGCTCACCGGCTGAAACTCGGACACCAGCGTGAAAAGAATCTGATTGAGATCGATGGGCCCCACATGGGTCTCTACGCTGCGGGTTTCGAAGCGCGAAATATCGAGAAGCGATTCGAGAAGCTGCTCGACCGAGCCGAAGGCCCGGTCGGCGTTCTCCACAAAGCGGACCTGGCGCGAGGTGAGCTCGGTTTCCTGGAGGAGCGAAAGGAAAATGCGGGATGCGTTCAACGGCTGCAGCAGGTCATGGCTTGCCGCGGCGAGAAAGCGGGTTTTGCCCTTGTTGGCTTCCTCGGCTTTCTCCTTGGCGGCGACAAGCTGGCCTTCAATGGCGCGGCGCTCGTCCACTTCGCGCCGAAGCTCGGAGGTGCGCTCGGCCACGCGCTGCTCCAGCGTTTCGTTGGCTACCGTGAGCGCAAGCCGCGCCCTGCGCTCCACCGTGACATCAGTGAAGGTGATCACAATGCCGCCATCGGGCATGGCGTTGGAATTGACGGAGAGGATCACGCCGTCGCTACGATGCATCTCGATCCCCGGAAATATCGCCTCGCGCCGGCTCACGAAGCCAGTTGTTCCAAGAGCGCGCTCGACGCCTCGTCC
>JAAURV010000233.1 GCA_012032065.1 Hyphomicrobiales bacterium | reverse complement strand
GCGGTGGTCTCGGCGACCGACGTGCGCCCGGCGACCAAGGAGCAGGTCGAATCGCTCGGCGGCAAGTTCGTCGCCGTCGAGAACGAGGAGTTCAAACAGGCCGAGACCTCCGGCGGCTATGCCAAGGAAATGTCCGACGACTATAAGCGCCAGCAGGCCGAACTGGTCGCCAACCATGTCAAGAACCAGGACATCGTCATCACCACGGCGTTGATACCGGGACGTCCCGCGCCGCGTCTCGTCACCAAGGAGATGGTGGCCTCCATGAAGGAGGGCTCGGTGATCGTGGACGTGGCGGTGGACCAGGGCGGCAGCGTGGAGACGATCCGGCCGACCACCCTGCTCGACCCGACCTATCTCGTCTCCGGCGTTCTCCACTACGGGTCGCCAACATGCCGGCGCTGGTGCCGCGCACGTCCACCTTCGCGCTCAACAACGTGACGCTCCCCTTCGGACTCGCAATTGCCAACAAGGGCTGGAAGAAGGCGCTGGCCGACGATCCGCATCTGCGCAACGGCCTCAACGTCGCGTTCGGCAAGGTGACCTACAAGGCGGTGGCCGAGGATTTGGGATACACATATGTGGAGGCGGAGCGGGCGCTGGCCGCTTAAGCACTTGCTTCGAGACCCGCACCGGGAAACCGGTCCGCAGGCTTCTTGTTGCACTTGTCGGGCGGAACACTTATCTTGTGTTCACATCGAACACATTGAGTGAACCATGACCGCTAACTCCGACACCTTTTCCGTCCGCCTACCAGAGGAGCTCCGCAAGAAAGTAGACGAATACGCTAAGCTCACCAAGCGCTCGCGAGCATTCATCGTCAAGGAGGCAGTGGATGCATTTATGCGTCAGCACGCCGGATACCTACGGGAACTGGACGAAGCGCTCGAGAGCGCTAAGAGCGGCGTCGGTCATTCGAGCGAACAGATATTCTCATGGATGCGCACGTGGGGTACTCCGCAAGAGTATCCGCTGCCCCGGCCCGATATTGGCGTGAAGTCTAAGCAGTGAGGATCAGCCTCACTGAAGAGGCTGCGAACGACCTCGTGGAGCTTCGTGCGTACCTCGGACCTCTGAGTCCGGAGGGATTACACAATGTCGTTGCGCGAATAGAAGCGAAGATTGCCGGGCTAACCGATCAGCCCAACAGCGGACGACCCACTCCTCGCGAAGGAATTCGCGAAGCCATCGAAGAAAAATACGGCTTTGTCATTCCCTACACTATAATCGGCAAAACACTCTACGTCCTTCGAGTATATCGTTCGACGCGGCGACCGTTGGACTACGACGGCCTCAATACGCCGTGAGTTGGCGTTACGTCCCCGCCTGCTTGGGCTTCGTTTCGTAGTAGTAGTTGGCCTTGCGGCCGTAGATCAGGCCGCGGAGCAAGCGGCGCGCGGCTTCCGATTTGCGCAAGGGATCGATCATGGCGCGCATGGCGTCGTGGGCGGCGACCTTCAATGCATCGCGCATCGGCGCGACGCCCGGCGGTTTCTGCGGCAGGCCGAAGCGGCGGAGGGTGCCGTTCATCAGGCGGATCTTATTGAGGCGCAGCACTTCGGGCGTCTTCCAGGTCATGGCCATGGAAATCGAATAGCAGCCGCCGGTCGAAACCCAATGCGGCACCATGTAGGGCATGTGCACGGCGTCGCCTGGTTTCAGCGCGTGCATGGTGGCGCGGGTTTCGTACCAATCCTCATAGTGCTGATTGCGATGCTTGGAGGGTGAAATCTCCATCGCCTCCTCCGAAATGAGGCGGCGGTCGGAGTTGTCGAAGGTGCGGACGAATTTGTCGCCCTTCAACTGGATCAGAATGTTCTCCTCGGCATCGAGATGGAAGGGCGTGGTCGAGTTGGCGGAGGATACGAAGATGAAACCTTGCAAATCGCTGTAGTCGCCGGGCTTGCGGCCGGCGAGCGCGTTCGCCTCCTCGACGAAGGCTTTGAGCAATTCGTTGTAAGCCGGATCTTCGTTGACGAACTTGATCACCATCATGCGTTTGCCGTCTCGATGGTGCGGATCACATCTTCGGCCGGCATGTCGATCTTCGGCACGTCCTCGGGTTTCACGCCGACAGGCAACTTTGCCGGAATTGTATTCAATCCGATCGCGCGGCAGGGACTTGGCGAGTTCGACAAGGCGCGCCAGTTCGAAGAGCGGGTGATCAGCCAGCTTGTGCTTCAGCATGAAGGGCCGCTTCAGAAACTTCTCCTGCATCGTTGTGGCGTTGGCTTCGACGATACTCATGCGGCTCACCTCTTGGAGAAACGTTGGAGAATGGATTTGGTTGCCGCGCGGGCTTTGCGCTCGGAAGTCAGTGCAAGGAAAGTGGTTTTGAAGCGGACGGCGCTCACCTGTCTGGGAGCGAGCAAGATGTCCGCGACGTCGATTCGATCGCGCCAGATGTTGTCGATCATCGGGTGATTGGGAATGGCGCAGCTGTCGGCGAACTTTATTGAAGGGTCGTTGAAGAGCGCTTCCGTGGCATCGAGCAGGAGCAGGACGCCGGGCGAGAAGCGAGAGTAAGCTTCGTCGTAAGCGATCTTGCAGAGCCAGGCGTTCGCACCTTCGGCGATGGCGTACATCATGGCAATCGCACGGCCATCGAGTTCGAGTTTCCAGAATCGGAGCTTGCCTGCGGCGTGCAGGCCGCGGCACGCATCGGCCAGGGCGAAGGCCATGCCGGGATCGGCGGCGAGCGCGGTCTTCTTCGTGCTTTTCCAGCCAGCAGCTTCGAGCGCCAAGAGTTCGGCGGCCCATTTTCCGGCGTCATCATTTTTCGCGAGCGAAAGGTTCTCGAGCTTGCCTTCCTCGCCGAGCCGTGCGCGCAGGCGGCGGTATTCCTTGCGGCGTTTGCGCTCGAAGTTTTCCTCGAACCAGGTTTCGAAGCTGCCGCTGACATCGAGCGCAGCGCGGTTCCAGCTTTCGATGACCGAGAAGCGGGGGGCTTCGCGGGAGATGGTTTTGAAGAAGGGTCCGTCTTTGGGGACCGAACGAAGGAGCAGCGGCCGGTCGAGCGCGCCGAGCATCTCGACGATGGCGGTGGAGGCGAGCTCCGAGTCGGCGTGGGGCAGGCCCATCAGCGTAAGGGGGGTCACGAGGTTGGTTCGATGCGGCAACGGGAGGCTGCGCGTCGCGACAGGCAGGGCCAGAAGCAGCTCGCCGGCCTGGCGAACGGTCATCAGCTCGCCTCCGGGATGGCGGGACAGGACTGGAAGGATAAGCTCGGGGGAGTTGAGGCCGGAAGGCTCAATTGAAGCGGCGGCAAGGCGCTGCCAGGCGTTCCCCAAGCGTGTTATCTCGCCCCGGTCGCGGATCAGTTCCGCCGTCATCTTCTGCCAGTCGCCTGCCAACATGCGCCCCAAACTGCAAGCCGAGGGCCAAGTGATGACATTTCCAGCAAAAATTTAGCCCTAACCGGGGCGGTTAAGGCTCACTTAATGCGCTGTGCCGGGAAGACTCAGGTGGCGGGCTTGACGTCCAGAACCTGGCGGCCCTTGTACATTCCGGTCTTGAGGTCAATGTGATGGGGGCGGCGAAGCTCGCCCGACTTCTTGTCCTCGACCCAGGTGATGGTTGCCATCTTGTGGCCGGAACGGCGCATGCCGATGCGGCTCTTGGACATTTTCTTGCGTGGAACGGCCATTTTTTGGAAACTCCATATGCGCCGGGCCTAAGCCCAGCGTCAATTCGAGCGGGCTTATAGACAGGCTCAGGGGCCAAGGCAAGACAGATAGCTGCCCATGCCATTGGACCGGACCTGGATGCGATCGGCGATGCGGTTGACCCGCCGGGAGGGCTTTCCGGCCTTGCGTTTGATCGGATTGGGAAGAACCGCGGCCAGAAGAGCTGCCTCACGCCTGGTCAGTTTGGACGCCGGTTTCCTGAAATGGAACTGGGCCGCTGCCTCCGCGCCATAAACGCCCGGGGCCCACTCCACGATGTTAAGGTAAATCTCGATCATCCGGCGCTTCGACCAGATGAAGTCCATCCAATAAGCCACCGGCAGTTCCAGGCCCTTGCGCAGGATCGAGCGTCCATCCCAGAGGAACAAGTTCTTGGCCGTCTGCATGGAGATGGTGCTGGCGCCGCGGATCGGCTGTTCGTCATCGTCGAAGACTTCGTCGATCACCTCCTGGAATTCGATCCAGTCCACGCCATTGTGTTCGCAGAAGCGGGCGTCTTCGGAGGTGATCACGCGCGCGGGAGATGCTTCGAGATCTGATCGAGGCTGACCCAGTCCTTGTTGATGCCGTTGCCGGTGAAGAGGCGGAGGATCATCAGGTTGGAGGCGGGCGGCGGCACAACGGCGTAGACCAGCGTCATGACGATGGGCCAGGCGATCAGGAAGGCGAGAACGTTTCCAATGCGCCGCGGCCAGCGACCAAGGCGGGCGCGCAACGATCTTGGCAGTGCCGTGGCCATGGCTGGTTGAGATTCGGCTGTCATGTCCCTAGAGAAGCGCTTCTAACACACGGGAAACGCCTTGGCTGCAATCGAAAAGGCTTTGGAGGAAAGCGCGGCGCGCTGCGAGGCGATGCTTGCGGGGCTGCTGTCGGGTCTGCCCAAGGGGCGGCTGAGGGAAGCGATGGAGTATGCGGTTCTTGGCGGCGGCAAGCGGCTTCGGCCGTTTCTTGTGCGGGAAAGTGCGTCGCTGTTCGATGTGCCCGAGGCTCAGGCCTTGCGCGTAGGGGCGGCGCTCGAATGCATTCACTGCTACTCGCTGGTGCATGACGATCTGCCGGCGATGGACAATGACGATCTGAGGCGCGGCAAGCCAACGACGCATCGGGCCTTCGATGAGGCGACCGCCATTCTCGCAGCCGATGCGCTGCAGAGTCTTGCCTTCGCGATCTTGAGCGATCCCGGGACGCATCCGGACCCTGCGATCCGGAGTGAACTGGTTTTGAAGTTGGCGCACGCAGCGGGTGCTGAAGGCATGGCTGGCGGGCAGATGCTCGACATCGAGGCGGAGAGTGCGGGGCAGTCCGATGTTCCGGCGATCATAACGCTGCAAGCGCTGAAGACCGGAGCCTTGTTCCGCTTCGCCTGCGAAGCAGGAGCCATTCTTGGCCGCGCCGATCCGGCTCCGCTAACGCGATATGCGGAGAAGATCGGCCTCGCGTTCCAGATCGCCGACGACATCCTGGACATCACGTCGGCGCCGGAAACGCTTGGCAAAGCCACGCAGAAGGATGCCGCGCAAGGCAAGGCGACG
>JAAURV010000232.1 GCA_012032065.1 Hyphomicrobiales bacterium | reverse complement strand
GCTGAGGCTTGACGGGCTGCCTTGGCTTTGTGCGCGGCAAGGGAACGGGGGCTTCCTCGGGCGTGTTCAGCAGTCTGAGCAGCGCGTCCTTCTCGGCCTTGGCGGCGTCTTCCGCGTCCTTCTTCGTCTTCTCCTCGGCCTGGCGGCGCAGTTCTTCGATCATCTTGATACGGCGCTGGAGGGCGCGAAACTCGCGGCGATTTTCGACATAGGCATCGTATTTCGCCTGGTCTTCCTTGCGCGTGCGCTCTTCTTCCGCCGCAAGCCGCGCCTGCTCCGCCTGCAAGCGTTCCAGTTCGCCGACACCCTTTTCGAGAATGCGGTAGCCAAGGAAAGACGACAGCTCCGCCATGGAGGTGCCGCGTGTCAGCGCCGTGGGCGGACCGGAATAACTCAGTTCCATGGCCGGCAAGCCGGGCCGCGCCTTCAGCAGAAGTTCGAGGCCGATATCGGCGGCGATCCCATCGTCGCGCAGTTCAAGAACGGGCGCGAGGCGCGCATCGGCATGGGGGCTTGTGGTGCGCACGGGATCGAGAGTCATCACGCCGTCGCGGATGCTCATCTTCCCTTGCGCATCGCCGAGGTCGAAAGAGACAGGCTGAAGCAGAGCGTCGATGGCGGCTTGAAGTCCGGCGGCATCGTTTGCCGCCTCCAAGGCTATGGAGAAACCGGGCGGAGAAACGCCGGCGATGCCTGCTCCGACAAGTTCGAAGTTGCCGCTGCCGTTCAGCGCCGTCATGATCGCGCCAGGGCTGCGCCCCTCGCCTTCGAAATTGAATGAGAGATCGAGTTCGCCAGAGGCCACGGGGTTCCCGTCAGTTGCTATGAGCGACTTCGACAGATCGATTGAACCGTCCAGTTCGCCTGTGATGACGCGCGCCGCACCCTTGGGCTTCGAGACAATCTCCAAACTGAAGTTCCGGCCGTCCTTGTCCTTGCCGAAGGCATTGAGCGTCGTGCCGGACGGGTCCGCGCGCCAGCCGACTTCGGCTTCGGCGATCGCGGCGCCGGGATAGAGTTCGAGTTGCTGCGGCTTGAGCCAGAATTCGCCCGCAAGTGCGAAAGGCGGCGTTGGCGCGAAAGTCGTTGCGAGAATGGGCTGTCGCCGCCCCCCATGGCATCAGCGCGGCGGATAAGATGTCCTTCAGCACGAGGCGCGCGGAGATCAGCTGTCCTTCGATGCGGCCCGCGCCGGAAACCGTTAGATTTCCCGACACCGGCACATCCGCCACCGTTCCGGTGACCTCGGTGATCTCGACGCCGCCCTTCGCGGGCTTCACATTGCCGCGCAGATTGAGGCTTCCGGCGGGCACCGTCGCCGGAACGCCGGCCGCAGCCCAAACCTCCCCTGCATTGCCGGCACTGGCGGCAAATGATCCTTCCGCACCAAAGGCTTCGGCTGCCGGGTTCATCTTGCCGCTGAACTGAAAAGTGGCGCCATAGAGATCGGCCTTGAGTTCGGTCGCAAGGTTTTCGCCGAGCCGTCCTGAAATGGTGGCGACGATGCGGCCCGCCTGTCCCGGTGGACTGGCGTGATCCGGCGCGATGAGGCGCAAAATTTCTCCGCTGCGCACACTTTGAAGTGCCCCGGTGCCGCTCACGGTGATTGGCGTCGAGCCATCGAGGCCCGACAGAGTGGCCGAGCCCGAATAGCGGAGTTCTCCAGAAGCGCCACTTGCCTCGATGGTGCTCGTGCTGCCGCCCGACCCCGGCTGCATGGCAATCGAACCCTGAAGGTCGGTTGAGCCGAGCGCCCTTGCCCAGGCGGGCACCACGTCGCTGTAAACGATGCCGAGAAGCCGCAGCAAACCCTGCGGCATTGCGGCGGCCGCGTTGAAGTCGATGCGGCCATCGGCGCCGTCGGTGGTTTTGAGAATGAGCCCGCTCATTGCCAGCTTCGCGCCATTGACGGAGCCGATTTCGAATTGGCGGATTTGCAGCCCTTTCTCGCCAGAGGTGAACTCGGCTGCCACATCCTTCGCGTCCACGCCATTAAGACGGAGGCCCGCGAGCTTCGCAATGACCCTGAGGTCGCTGGCCTGCGCGGCACTGGCGATCGCCGCCGCAACTGAAGCAAAACTCGCCTCCCCGCCGCCGCCGAATGCGGAAAGGCCCTTTGGCACATAGGAGTCGAAGTCGAGGGAACCGGTATCGAGATCGAGCGCGAAGCGCGGGCGCTCGCCATAGGCTGCATCGAGCGAGACCGTGCCGGGCACGCCGTCCAGTTCGAAGCGCGCGTCGCGAAGCTGAAGCTGCCGCGCCGAGGCCTTCGCCTCGCCTTCCAGCTTGAGGCGGCCACGATCCCCGGTCCATGTCGAAGTGATTGCCTCCTTGCCTTCGGGCCACAGCCAGCCTGAGACTTGCCGGAGATCGTTGGCTTCGATCGAAGGATGCCCTTCAAATCCGCGCCGACAGGCCCCGGCGCGAAATCTCCCCGGAACAAGAACCGCGAACGGCCTGGAAGCGACGCGGTGAGGTTGGAGATGGCGAGGCCATCGCGGTTGCCGCCGAGTTCGATCAGCGCATTCTCGATGTTTTCTCCGCCCGCCCTGAGCAATCCGACCTTGAACTTGCCCGCGACTTCGAGACCTTCCGGCATCGACTCGAACAAACCGCTTGCGAGCGAAAGAAAGTCGCCGTTCCTGATCTTGAGCCAAGTTGTGGCGCCGGCCAGATCGTCGAAATCGAGCCGGGGCGCGGAAAGTTCGGCGGAGACGCCGCGTTTTTCGCCGAGCGCGATTTCCGCATTGCCGCTCACCAGCGTCGCGGCGTTGGGCGTGTCGCGCGCCATGATTTCGATCGTCTCGAAAGCGATGCGATCAAAACCCGCCTTCACTTTCGCGACGAAGACGAGTGGCCGCAGTGCGCCTTCGGCATCGCCTTTTCCATCTTGCGAAGCGGCAGGTTCGATCCGCGTGGTTCCGGTCACATCCGCGCCGTTGTAATCGCCATCGAAAGAAACAATGACGCCCGAGCCATCGCCCGGCGCCACGCGAAAACCGAAACGGAAAGCTTCTTGTGCCCGGTGTTGTCCGGTGTTGACGCCGATTTCGTAGGCGCGGCTTTTGTGAGTGGCCGTACCCCTCGCCCGCCACGGGCCATCGATGCCCGGAGCTGCAAGTGCGAAGTTCATCTGCCTGAAGCCGCTGTCGATGCCGTTGCGGCGGTCGATGAAGCGCAGGCTGCCGTCCTTGATGCTGATGCGATCCAGTTGCACCTGTTCAAGCAAGCGGCTCTTGCCGATGTCTTCGGAGGGCGAGAGCCGCCAGTTGACCTCGCCTGCCTCGGTGCGTTCCAGAACGAAGGCCGGCTTCTCGATGTCGATTTCCTCGACCTTGATGGCGCCGTTGAGGAGCGCGGCTGGCGTGAGCTTCACGACCACCCGCTCCGCCGCGAGGATATGCGGCTCCTCGCTGCCAGCGATGTTCGCGATCTTGACCTGATCGGCAATGAGCCGCGGCCAAGGAAAGAGCCGCACGGCAATCGGCCCCAGGATCTCCACCTTCCGGCCCGTGAGTTTCTCGCCATAGGCCTCAAGCCGGGGCCTGTAACCATCCCAGTCGAGTACAAACGGCGCCGCCAATGCTCCCGCCACGGCGAGCACAAGCAGCACGCCGAGGTAGAGCACCGGGGATTTCCAGACTTTCATAGCCGCCAAGATAGGATCAATGGGCCAAAGAGCAAAGGATTGCGTTGATCAAATGGCGGGCGGTGTAAACAAAGCCCGCTCGCCCTAGATCGACGCGTTCTTCCCGGGGTTCATGATGTTGTGGGGATCGAAGGCGCGCTTGATTTCGCGCATGAAGGCGAGGGCCGGACCGTGCTCACGCTCGAGATACTTGATTTTTCCGGAGCCGATACCGTGTTCGCCGGTGCAGGTGCCGTCCATGTTAAGCGCGCGGCCGATCAGGCGGTCGTAGGCCGCCTTCACCCGCGCCACTTCGGCCGCGTCGTTGGGATCGCAGTAGAGCACCACGTGGAAGTTCCCGTCGCCCACGTGGCCGATAATGGGGCCATAGAGGTTTTGCTCTTCGAGGTCACGCTGGGTCTCGATCACGCATTCGGCGAGGCGCGAGATCGGGACGCAGACATCGGTGGCGAAGACTTCAGTCTTGCCGGGCATGAGGTTCTTGGTTGCCCAGAAAGCATCGTGTCGCGCTTGCCACAAGCGCGCACGGTCTTCCTCCTTCGTCGCCCATTCGAAAGGCCCGCCGCCTAGGCTTTCGGCTATCTCGCCAAAGGTTTCCGACTGCTCGCGGGTGCCGGCTTCGGTGCCGTGGAATTCGACGAAAAGCGTCGGCGTTACCTTGAGCGAAAGCTTCGAATAGGCATTGAGCGCCTTGATGTGCTCGTCGTCGACAAGCTCGATCCGCGCCACGGGTACGCCAAGCTGGATGGTCTGAATAGCGGCATTGCAGCAGGCCTCGACGGAGGGAAACGGGCAGACGCCCGCAGCAATCGATTCAGGGATTCCGTAAAGCTTCAGCGCCACTTCGGTGATGATGCCAAGTGTTCCTTCCGAGCCCACCATCAGGCGGGTCAGATCGTAGCCCGCCGAGGATTTCCGCGCCCGCGTTCCAGTGCGGATCACCTCGCCATTGGCCATTACCGCGGTGACCGAAAGCACATTGTCCTTCATCGTGCCGTAGCGCACCGCATTGGTGCCGGACGCGCGCGTGGCGGTCATGCCGCCAAGGCTTGCATCGGCCCGGGTCGATTGGGAAGAACAAGCCCTTGTCGCGCAAATAGGTGTTGAGCTGCTTCCGCGTGACGCCTGCCTGCACCCGGCAATCGAGGTCCTCGGCATTCACTTCCAGAACCTCGTTCATGCGCGAAAGATCAACGGAAATGCCTCCGAATGGCGCCGAAAAATGGCCTTCGAGCGAGGTGCCCGTGCCGAAGGCAATGACCGGCGTTTTGTAGCGGGCGCAGATCCGAACGATCTTCCGAACCTCGTCGGTCGCCTCGACAAAGGCCACCGCGTCCGGTGGAGCGCCGGGATTCCAGGTCTGGTCCTTGCCGTGCTGCTCGCGCACAGCCGGCGCCGTCGAAAGCCTGTCGCCCAGAACGTTGCGGATTTCGCCGATGGCCTGCGTTGTGCTGTTCTTGAGGAGTGGTGTAACCATGAGCCAAATCTAACAGGAAACCCGGAAAACGCGATGGCCTACCCTGCTCCGTTCGAAGGCTCGATCCAGAAGGTCGAGGACCAATGGATCGACTACAATGGCCATTTCAACATGGCCTATTACAACGTGATCTTCGACCGCTGCGGGGACGAGGCCTTCGCATT
>JAAURV010000231.1 GCA_012032065.1 Hyphomicrobiales bacterium | reverse complement strand
TCGCCAGCTCGACGATGCGGCGGTGCAGCGCGCCGCCGAGCGCGCTGAGCGTTTCGAGATGCTCGTAGAGCTTGTGCCGCAAGTCGATGAAGATCGGCGTGTGCAGCGCGTACTCTTCGCGCACGCGGTCGCCGAACAAGATGAGCCCGTAGGCGACTGCCCACAGCAGTCCGGTGTATTCGAAGGGTGCTACGAAATTCGACTCCGCCAGCGAATAGGCAGTGGTGAACATCAGCATGCCCATGGAGGCGACGAGGCCAATTCCCAGCATCACAACCGCATCGGAGAACGGTGGCCAAGACCATGAGCGCGTAAGGAACGCGAGGCTTTTGTGGCTTACCGCGCCGCTGTCGGCGAATAAAAAAACAAGTGTCAGCAGCAGCGCCAGGAGCAAGTAGACGAAGTTCTGATGCACAGCGACTGTCCGCGCCGGAACATGGCCTGCGAGCGTGCGTCCGATCATCTGGCCAAGTCCATAGGCGAAGGCGCTCCAGAGCGCCAGCAATGCGGCCGGTTCGAACAAGCCGGCGCCCGGCTTGAAGGCGATCAGCACGCCGATGAAGCCCGCGATCATGGCAATGATACGATAGATCCTCGGCCTTTCCTTCAAGAGAAAGGGAGCAAGTCCCACGACGAAGAAGGGCATGGTGAAATAGATCGTGATTGCATCGGCAATGGGAATCGCGGCGATCGCCAGGCTGAAACTCAAAAGCGCCGTGCCCATGATGAAGCCGCGAAAGAATGTTCGAGGCCACATTGGCGTCAGGAGGTTGCGCCAGCCCAGTTTCGAAACCGCCAGCGGGAGCAACACCGGCATGGCAACGAGACTGCGAACCAAAAGGACTTGCTGAACCGGATAAGCTCCGCTCAGCCACTTCATCATCGCGTCCTGCGTCGAGGCGAGCGCGATGGCGAGCAGGATGCAGATGAGCGCAAGCGTGCGATTGTCGCCACCCCGCTGCGCGGCGTCAGTCATTGTGGATCGCGTCGGCGAGAACCCGGATGCCTGGTTCGATCTTCGCCTCGTCGAGTGAGGAGAAGGCCAGCCGGAAGAAGTTCCGCGGCGGATTGGTGGCTCCGAAATCGATCCGCCCCGGTTCGATCAGCACGCTCTTCGCGGCCAGGCTCCGCGCCAGTTTTTCGCTGTCGAGACGCGGAGGCCCCTTCACCCAAAAGCTGGTGCCGCCGAATGCCGGTATGCGGCTGGCATCCGGAAGATGCTTGTGGAGCGCTTTTCCCATCACGTCCCAGCGCGAGCGATAGGCGCGGTGCAGCCTTCGGATCAGCGTATCGTGATGGCCAAGCGAGAGGAAGAGCGCTGCCGCGCGCTGGTTGTTGTTGGGCGCATGGCGAACCATGAGCCGCCTGAGCGCGCGCGCCTCCACCATCAAAGCCCGCGGGCAACCATGAACCCGAGCCGCAACCCCGGAAACAGGGTCTTGGACAGCGAGCCCACATAGATGACGCGGCCTTCGTCATCGAGCGATTTGAGCGCGGGGCAGGGCTCGTTGACATAGTTGGTTTCGAATTCGTAGTCGTCCTCGATGATCACGAAGTCGCGCTTCGACGCGAGCTTGAGCAATTCCATGCGGCGCTCGAGCGGCATCGTGGCGGTCGTCGGGAATTGATGACTGGGCGTGGTGAAGACGACCTGCGCCGTATTGAGTTGGTCGCTGAGGACCAATCCCTGCTCATCGACCGGCACGAGCGAGACATATTTCGAACGCAGCTGGAAAATATTGCGCATATCGGGAAAGCCCGGTTCTTCCATCGCAACCCGCGTTGTCGAATCGACAAGAAGACTCGTGAGCAGGAACAGCGCATTCTGCGCGCCTAGCGTCACCAGGATCTCGTCGTTCTCCGCCATGATGCCGCGCCGTGGCAGAATGCGGCGTCGAATTTGTTCGACGAGCAATGGATCGTCGAACGCCCAGGTGTCGTTGGTCCACGAGCCGAGCCACTTCTTGCCGAGCGCTTGCCGCGTGCAGTCGCGCCATTCCGCGAGCGGAAAGAGATTGTGATCCACCTGGCCGTAGATGAAAGGATAGGTGTAGCTCTGCCAGTCGAGGGGCTTCGAAATATTCTCCTGCCGCGCAGGCGCTATGATCGTGCGGGTTTTCCAGTCGAGCCCCGGAAGCTTGCGGCGCGGCTGCGCGGCGGGCGCAACGCTCTCCATCGCTTTCTCGGACACGTAGTAGCCCGAACGTTCCTTAGCCGCGAGATAGCCGTCGTCGAGCAGGCCCTGATAGGCGAGCACGACGGTATTGCGCGACACGCCGAGCGACTTCGCCATCTTGCGCGTCGATGGGATCGGCTCGTTCCGCGCCAGTTGCCCATCGAGGATGGCGGAGACCAGTGATTCGCGAATCTGCGTCTGCAGGCTCGCATGTTCGTTGCGGCGGATGTGCACGAGCCAGTCGCGCATGGCTTGGTCCTTGGGAAAAGCGTTGCTGGACCTATGATAGGGCCAATTTGGACCGTAAGGTAGAGCCGCGCGGAGAAATGCCACAGGCCATGGCCGAACCCCTGATCGAAACATCGCCCAAGACCTGGGACGAGACCAAGACGACCACCTGCTACATGTGCGCCTGCCGCTGCGGGATCAAAGTCTATCTCAAGGACGGCACGGTCACCTACATCGAAGGCAACCGCGATCATCCGGTGAACAAGGGGGTGATCTGCGGCAAGGGAGCTGCCGGCATCATGCAGCACTATTCGCCGGCCCGGCTCTCGAAGCCGCTGCTGCGCGTGGGCGAACGCGGTTCGGGCGAGTTCCGCGAGATCGAATGGGAAGAGGCGATGCGGATCGCCACCCTGTGGCTCTCGCAAATCCGCAACGACAATCCGCGCAAACTCGCCTTCTTCACCGGCCGCGATCAGTCGCAAGGTCTGACCGGCTGGTGGGCTTCGCAATTCGGAACGCCAAACTACGCCGCCCATGGCGGATTCTGTTCGGTGAACATGGCCGCCGCCGGGCTCTACACCATCGGCGGTTCGTTCTGGGAGTTCGGCGAGCCGGACTGGAAATACACCAAATACTTCCTGCTCTTCGGCGTGGCCGAGGATCACGCCTCCAATCCGATCAAGAAGGGCTTGGCGCAACTGAAAGAGCGCGGCGCCAAGATCGTCTCGATCAATCCGATCAAGACCGGCTATTCGGCGATCGCGGATGAATGGATCGGCATCAGACCGGGCACCGACGGGCTCTTCGTCTCGGCCATCATTCACGAATTGCTCTCGGCCCAGATGATCGATGGCGAGCAATTGATGCGCCACAGCAATGCGCCGTGGCTTGTGCTGGAGAATCCCGGTGCCCACGATCACGGCCTCTTCGCCCGTTCGGCGGCTGGCGTGCCGCAAGTCTGGGACACGCATTCAAACTCACCGCTCTCCGCGCAATCCAGCGATGCACTGCCCGCGCTCATGGGCCGCTTCACGCTGCCGGACGGCCGGAAAGTCGTGACTGCGTTTCAGCTTCTGGCCGAACGTTTCACTGCGCCGGAACATGCACCCGATGCGGTGGCTGATCGCTGCGGCGTTCCCGCCTCGACCATCCGCCGCATCGCCGCGGAACTCGCCGATGTCGCCTTTAATCAAACCATCCAGCTTGATATTCCGTGGACGGATTATGCCGGCCGGCGCCATGACACCATGCTGGGCCGTCCCGTTTCCATGCATGCCATGCGCGGCATATCGGCCCATTCGAATGGCTTCCAAACCTGCCGGCTCATCCACATTCTTCAGATGCTGCTTGGCACTATCGATGTGCCCGGCGGTTTCCGCTACAAGGCGCCGTTCCCCAAGCCTGTGCCGCCCGGCGTGCGCCCCGCCGGAAAACCGCATCAGGTGAAACCCAACACGCCGCTTCCCGGGCCGCCGCTGGGTTTCGTGGTGAGTCCCGAGGATCTGCTTGTCGACGATGAAGGAAAACCTCTCAGGATCGACAAGGCCTATTCCTGGGATGCGCCGCTCGCCGCCCACGGGATGATGCATACTGTCATCACCAATGCGGCGAATGGCGATCCCTACTCGATCGACACGCTCTTCATGTACATGGCCAACATGAGCTGGAACTCGGCCATGAATGTGCCGGACACGCTCAAGAACCTGACGGCCAAGCGCGCCGATGGCGAATACGTCATTCCGCACATCATCTATTCCGACGCCTATGCCTCCGAGATGGTGCATTACGCCGATCTGGTTCTGCCTGATACGACATATCTCGAACGCTGGGATTGCATCTCGTTACTGGATCGTCCGATTTCGGAAGCCGATGGGCCAGCGGATTCGATTCGCCAGCCCGTTGTGGAGCCGGATCGCGATGTGAGGCCGTTTCAGTCGGTGCTGCTCGATCTGGGCGCGCGGCTTGGTCTCCCCGGCATGACCAGGCCCGATGGCAGCCCGCGTTATCCGGGAGGCTATCCCGACTACCTTGTGAACCATGAACGCGCGCCGGGCTTAGGCCCGCTTGCGGGATGGCGCGGGTCGAACGGCACGCTCAACGGCAAAGGCCCGCCCAATCCGAAGCAGCTTGAGAAATACATCGAGAACGGCTGCCATTGGTTTCTCGAACTGCCCAATCACATGAAATACTATCGCCATGTGAACTGGGACTATCTCGATTGGGCGGTGTTCTTCGGTTTTCTGGGCAGGCCGGAGCCGATCTTTCACCAGATCTACAGCGAGCCCCTGCAGAAGTTTCGCCTCGCGGCCGAGGGCCATGGCAAGACCGTGCCGCCCGAACATCATCGCGAACGCATCGCGAAGCACTTCGATCCGCTGCCCTTCTGGTATCCGCCGCTCGACGAGGGAGCGGAGTTTGAAATGCATGCCGTCACCCAGCGGCCCATGGCCATGTATCATTCCTGGGGATCGCAGAACGCCTGGCTTCGGCAAATCCTCGGCCGCAACTGGCTCTACATGCACAAGGGCCGCGCGGAGGAACTCGGCATCGCCGATGGCGACTGGGTCTTCGTCACCTCGCGCCACGGCCGCATCAAAGTGCAGGCGAAGCTCATGGATGGCGTCGAGCGCAACACGGTGTGGACCTGGAATGCTATCGGAAAAAGATCCGGCGCATGGAACCTTGACTCGGCGTCGCCCGAATCAAAAAAGGGATTCCTGCTCAATCACTTGATCTCCGATCTTCTCCCCGAACGCGAAGGCGGCTACCGCTATTCCAACAGCGATCCCGTGACCGGCCAGGCCGCGTGGTACGATCTCCGGGTGAAAGTGGAGAGGGCGGCAGATCAAGTCGAAGAGAGCGCTCCGCAATTCCGTACACTGAAGAAATTGGTGGGGAGGGGAAGATGGATCGCGATGCAATTCATCCTTCCCCCCGCC